>DJKK01000319.1 GCA_002434595.1 Alphaproteobacteria bacterium UBA6544
GACCTGTCACCTCCTGAACATCTTGGCAGCGTAGAATTTTATCAGTCATCTTTGTCTCTTTGTTTAATGAATGATGCCATTCGTAGCAGCACATGGTTTCAACAAGATTTAAGGTACGGGAATCAGGCAATTTTTATCACCTCGCTGGCGTTCTTACCCGTCACGTGATCTGCCCATCGTGCCAACAGAGGCCGACGGCGCTCTAAAAAGTCCGTTCTTCTATAGGAGCGCTCAACTTCGTTTCCGACCACATGTGACAGTGAGGTTTCCACGATTGCCTCAGGTATGTCGGTTGTTTCATCGCACCATGTCTTAAAGCTGGACCGGAAGCCATGAGGACGCGCTTCTATCTTTTGTCTATTCAAATGGCTGAGCATCGCAGCATCGGAAATGACGCCCTTTCGCTCCCCGGGAAACAAGAAGCCATCACGAGCCAAGGGCTTCGCCAATTCGATCACTGACAAGGCTTCATGAGATAACGGAACGCGGAAGTCAGTAGCCACCCCTTCTTGCCCCTTCATGTTCGCTTTCGGTACAGTCCAAACGTCACCTTGAATTTGGTCGAAATGACAAAATCGAATGGAATAAGACCGCGTGACCGTCAGGATGAGTAACCGCAATGCCAGCTGCGTCGGGGTATGCTCCTCCAAGCTGGCATAGAAGTTGGGCACCTCAGGCCACGGCATGTAAGGGATATTCTTGGGCTTGTGACGTGTCTTTCCAAGCAGTGCTTTCGCTTTTGTGGTTGCCTGTAAATCTACATTGAGGCCCATCGCTGCCGCGTGACCTAAGACGATATTCAGCCGGTTCATGGCTTTTCGTGCCGTCTCTGCTTTTTCGTGCCAGATAGGTGCAAGGGTGTTCTTGATATCCTGCTGATCGACTTCCTCGACAGGAACTTTGCCGATTTTGGGAAGGACGTGCAGTTCGAGCGGGGAAAACCAGCGGCCTGCCTTCCCATCACCTTTTAATTGAGCCTTACGAGCCTCGAATGCCTCTACAGCAACTGACGTCAAGGTATGGTCACCCCTTGCGGCCAATCGCTTTTGGCGGTCGCGCTCCTTTATCGGGTCTTTGCCATCACGGACTACCGCACGCCACTTCTCAGCAGCTACCCTCGCTTCTTTAAGGGTGACGGCTTGAAGGCTTCCGATCCCCATCTCACGACGCCGTCCATGAACAGTCAGCCGCAGCACCCACTGCGCCCCGCCATCAACCCGCTTAACGAGCCAAAGCCCCCCACCGTCTGAGTACTTTCCGGGCGGGGCGGCTCTTACCTTCGCTGATGAGAGCTTATGAAGCGCTGGCATTTTCCATCCACCTTTCAATCCACCCCCATATGTAGCATGGTTTGGGACCGGATGATACACCCTGACACAATCAAGTAATTTAAAAACAACTGGTTACGATTATTATGATATAGGCTGACACTAGATGACACGTTAGTTCGAGGCCTCTCCTGGGCACCACTTATCCCCGATAAGTCGCTGTTTCGTTTCACTGTTACTTAGTGCTGCCTTAGCGATCGTTGTCCCTGCCCATCGAACTGCCCTTTCAAATCAGCATCGCATCTGCGGCATACCAGCCACCATCGACAGCGCCATCAAAGACGCCCCACAGGCGTCAGACCCGCTTCACATCCATGTGATATGTCAAAAGTTAAGTCGATTTGTCGCCACTTATCGCTAATGAATTTGCGGAGATTACTATAGACTAGGCCGATCCGGATCATTTGACCGACCCACAGGCCACCAGAGGGTAAAGACATGGCGAGCTTTTTTGCGTTTGGTATCGATGTTATCAACAATCCCGCTGTGTCCACAAACTCTAGCGCAGGCCAAGACGGCGCTGGTCAGATGACGCTTTCCGGTGGCAGCCAGCCCTTCGCTGACGATGCCATCATCGAATTCATCACGCAGAATGAAACGGCAGACGGTGAACTTGACGGGGGCTCGTCCTTCATCGGGATCAAGGTCTATGCCAGTGCGGCCGACTATAACGCCGGCATCGTCCAATATAATTACGTTCCGATGAACCCCGGCCAATCGGCGAATATCCAAAGCGATGTCAGCGGACTTGGCGACACCTACGTACGGTTCAACGCCAACGTTCTGGTGCCCCGCACTGAAAGCGGTGCCAACGACCCAAGCGCACCGACATTTGGGAATCTACTGGTGGCACCAGGTACCAATGCGGGCGACAATATCGGCACACTCAAGATTGACCGCAATACGGATCAGGATTTTGACGGCGACGGCTCCATCGCATCCGGTACGTTGGAGGATGGCAACGGCAAGTTCTATGTCGGGAACACCGTGCCATGTTTCACCGCGGGCAGCCTGATCGCTACTGCAAAAGGCGACACCCCTGTAGAGCACTTGAAAGCCGGTGACGCTGTCATCACACGCGACCACGGAATGCAGAAGGTCTCTTGGGTCGGTGCACGTCAGCTGACAGCGGCAGAGTTGGTCGTCTATCCACACCTGCGCCCCGTTTTGATCACGGCGGGTGCTCTCGGCGCTGGAACGCCGGAACGCGACCTTATCGTTTCACCCAACCACCGAATATTTCTCTCCGATGCGCGATCGATGCTACATTTTGGTCAGGACGAGGTCCTCGTCGCCGCGAAGCACTTGGTGAATGGTGACACGATCCGGACGTTCACGCCTCCTTCTGTTCAATACGTGCACCTGATGTTCGAAAGCCATCAGCTTGTGCTGTCAGACGGGGCATGGACAGAAAGCTTTCAGCCGGGAGTAGAGACACTCCAAAGCATCGGCCAAGCGCAACGCGACGAGATCCTGGCCCTGTTCCCCGCGCTTTCAGAGCAGATCGGGATAAAGCAATACAACGCCGCGCGTAACACGCTGAAACGCCATGAGGCACGCCTGCTGCGGCTCTAGGGCGCGTTCAGGTTGTTTGAGTGGAGGGCTAACAGTTTGCGCTCGCGCTGAGGTGTCTATGTGCGAATCTTTGTGTTTACGAAGCATCCCACTTCCGTAAATTCAGCTATAGGTAGCGGGACCTGCGTTCCTATCACGTCACCCCTCGCGCCATCACGTTGGCTCAAAACGCCACAAGGCCCGCAGGCGATGCGAGCGGTTGGTGCTAGTTAAAGTTCTTTAAAGTTGGTTGCGGGAGTAGGA
>DJKK01000104.1 GCA_002434595.1 Alphaproteobacteria bacterium UBA6544
TCGACATTGTCGAACTAGCGCTCAAGAAGTATGGGCCGCCGGTTTATGTGCGCCATGAGATCGTGCACAACAAACGGGTCGTCGAAAATTTGAAAGCTAAAGGCGCTGTATTCGTGGAGGAACTGCATGAGATACCGGATAACGCGATAACCGTCTTCAGCGCTCATGGCGTCTCGCAAAAAGTAGCTGATACCGCGGAATTTCGGCGCCTTCCAGTCATCGATGCGACATGTCCCTTGGTTGCGAAAGTCCATAAAGAAGGACAGCGATATACGGCTCAGGATTACGATATTGTGCTCATTGGCCACGAGGGGCACCCGGAAGTCGAAGGAACGATGGGTCGCATACCAGGAACCGTATACCTGGTCTCTTCCGTTAAACATGTCTCCAAACTGGAGGTCAACAATCCGACGAAGCTCGCCTACGTGACGCAAACGACATTGAGTGTCGATGATACGCGGGACGTTATTGAGGCATTGAAACTGCGATTCCCGGAAATTGTCGGCCCCGACGTGAAGGACATCTGTTACGCGACACAGAATCGCCAATCTGCCGTTCGCAAACTTGCGACGAAAGTCGATGTCCTGCTGGTGGTCGGCGCGCAGAACAGTTCGAATTCCAACCGGCTCCGGGAAATCGGCGCTGAATTGAACGTGCCGAGTTACTTGATCGATGATGCTGGCGCATTGGACGTTAGTTGGTTGGAGGGGGCTGAGACCGTTGGAATTACGGCCGGCGCCTCGGCGCCAGAAGCTCTGGTGCAAGAACTGATCACGCGCCTCGGCGAATTGGGCGACGTGGAATTCGTCGATTTTGATGGTATCGAAGAAAACGTAACGTTTAAACTGCCTTCGGAATTGCAGGATGCCGCCGCCTGAGTGACGCAAATTGGCCTAAACGCGGGCGACGCCGCGCACATTTCCTCAATGTAAGGATTCTCAATCAGTGCCAGTGCCTATCAGACAACAGATGCGAGTCGCCGGTTATATCCTGAAACAGAAATTGCTCGGGCGGACGCGCTATCCTCTGGTTCTCATGCTTGAGCCATTATTCCGGTGCAATCTTGCCTGCGCCGGATGCGGCAAGATCGACTATCCCAATCAAATCCTGAATAAACGGTTGAGCGTTGAAGATTGCATTTCCGCGGCTGAGGAATGCGGCGCTCCGATGGTTGCGATTCCGGGCGGCGAGCCTCTGTTGCACAAGGAAATCGGTGAAATCGTCAGAGGTTTGGTGGTTCGAAAGAAGTATGTATCGCTCTGCACCAATGCAATGTTGTTGGAAAAGAAGTTGCACCTTTTTGAACCCTCGCCCTATCTGTTCTTTTCGGTTCATCTAGACGGACTGAAGGAAGAGCACGATAAATCGGTCTGTCAGGAGGGAGTCTTCGACAGGGCGGTGAAGGCGATCAAAGCGGCGCAGGAGGCCGGCCATTCCGTAAATGTTAACGCAACGATCTTTGACGGTACGTCTGCGGACCGTGTCGCGGACTTCCTTGATTTTTGCGAGGACAGCGGCATTTCCGGCGTGAGCATCTCCCCGGGCTATGCCTATGAGCGCGCTCCGGATCAAGAGCATTTCCTGAGCCGGCAGAAAACCAAGCAGTTGTTCCGCGATATTTTTGCCCGCGGCAAGGATCGGAAATGGCCGATCAGCCACTCTAGCCTGTTCCTTGATTTCCTTGCCGGTAACCAGAGCTATACCTGCACTCCATGGGGAATGCCGACGCGGAATATCTTTGGTTGGCAGCGGCCCTGCTATTTGTTGGGCGAAGGATATGCGCCGAGCTTCAATGCGTTGATGCAAGAGACCGAATGGGAGAAGTACGGTACTGGTAATTACGAAAAATGCGCTGATTGCATGGCCCATTGCGGATACGAGCCCACGGCTGCTGCAGACGCCTTGGCGCATCCGTTTAAGGCGCTGATGTTGTCATTGCGTGGTGTGAAATCCGAAGGTGAAATGGCACCTGAAATTGATCTCTCACAGCAACGGCCGGCCAAGTACATTTTCGAGAAGATGGTAGAAAACCTCGGGCAGGAACCTGCACCAAAAACGCGGCAGTCAGAAACCAACCGAAGCAATGCGGCTTAAACAACTCATCGCTAGCTTGGAGGCTCTCGCGAGTTTCAGGAGTGCAACAAACTCCCAGGGGCGTGCAGCGAGATGCGCTAGGACAGTCACTGGGCGCGTAGAGCCATCTTCATCCAACCCGACCAAAGCGCAATGCGGAAGCGTAAATGTTGAGGTATCGGCGATGACCCGGATGGCAAGAAATGGAATACCATTCTCTAACGCTGCCGCGGCGACGCCGGCACTCTCCATATCGACGGCAACCGCCTTTGTTCTGTGAAATAACGTCGCCTTGTCCCTCATGGCCGCAACCGGGTTATCGGTGGTGACGATCGCCCCTTCTGTGACCGAACCGATGTTCCGATAGGATGAGGCTAGTTTTTGCCGCCACGCAGTATCTGTTGGAAAGCGGTGGCCGGCGTGATCTTCGACATGGCTTGCGAGCACAATGTCGCCTTGACTGCGCGCCGGATCGAGTGCGCCGGCGATGCCAAAGCTTATCAACTTGCGCGCACCCCCTTCGAGCAACTTCAGAGCGCCAAATTGGGCGCGTCCGGGACTACCGGCGGCGCAAAAAATCGCATGAGGTGTTTCGGCTACGGAAATGCATTCGGCTTCTGAAAGCATCCCGGTAACGATACCGGCCGGTTTCATAGTCCAAAGGGAACCTTGCCGGTGTTCCCTTTCTTCATGTTGCGGTATCGTGACAATGCCCAGAGCGGAAAATAGACATTATAGCCGTGGTATTTTAGGTAAAACACCTTTGGAAAGCCGACGGCCGTGTGCCATGGTTCTTCCCAGGTTGAGCCGGAACGAGGCGATTCAAGCAGAAACCTTATGCCGCGCTCGACACTTGTGCTTTCCTTCTCTTCCGCCGCCATCAGGCCGAGGACCGCCCAGGAAGTTTGTGAGGCCGTGCTCGCCTTATTGACGCACTTCGCGTCTTTCCAATAGGTTGCGCCGTCCTCACCCCAGCCGCCATCATCGCCCTGCTGTGCCTTGAGCCAGTCAACGCCTTTGCGGATATAGGGTGCCTGCATGTCTTCTCCGACTGCATTCAGCGCGCAAAGTACCGACCAGGTGCCATAGACGTAATTGGTTCCCCAACGGCCAAACCACGAACCGTCGGTTTCTTGCTCGGCTTTGAGGAAATCGACGCCGCGTTGGATCGGTTCTGCGTGGGCATCGCTGTCGAATTGGGCAAGCATGCCGATACACCGCGCCGTCACATCGGAGGTTGGCGGATCAAGGAGAGCGCCATGGTCAGCGAACGGTATGTGATTCAGGTAATCGTAATTATTGTCCGCGTCGAATGAGCCCCAACCGCCGTTCTTGCTCTGCATGCCGAGGATCCATTCGGTAGCGCGCTCGACGTTCTCGCGAAACTTTTCCCGGTCCATTCGGTCTAGGGCGAGGGCGACAACGGCCGTATCATCGACATCGGGATAGTAATCATTAGAATATTCGAACGGCCACCCCCCCGGACGCAGACCTGGCCGGCGCTCGATCCAATCCCCTTCCACATCGAGGATTTGCTTATCAGCTAGCCATTCGGCGGCGCGTTTAAGCTCACCTGTTTTGTCCGACGCGTTAGCCTCCGCCAATGAATGAACCACCAGGCCGGTATCCCAGATCGGAGATAGGCAAGGCTGGCAGAAACCGGTCTTGCCGTCGATGTGTAGCAAATTTCGAATGGCTCTCTTCGCCACAAGAAGATCGGGATCGTCTTTTGGGTATCCGAGCGCTTCAAACGCCATTACGGCATTGGCCATGGCCGGGAAAATGCCGCCAAGGCCATCCTCGCCGTTAAGCCGGGGCTTGACGAAGTCGACAGCAGCTTTGATAGCACGGTCTCGCGCGGAGCGCGGCAGCATAGGCTCTACCTTACGCAGCACCTTGTCGATGCCGAGAAAAATTTCGCCCCAAGCAGAGCCCGTCGGATTGACCAAATACCTCTCTTCCTCTTCCGGCGCGCGAACGAATAATTCTTTGATCGAGATACCGCGAGGGTTCTGTGCTCTGGGCTTCAACGCCATGAGTATCAGAAGTGGCACTAAAACAGTGCGTGACCAATAGGAAATCTTGCTGAGGTGGAATGGAAACCAAGCTGGCAGTAGCATGATTTCGACTGGCATCACCGGCACGGCCCGCCAAGGAACTGCTTCGAACAGGGCCAGAGTTATACGCGTGAAGACATTTGAATGGGCAGCGCCGCCGGCGGCGAGAATCGCTTTTCTTGCGCGAACCATGTGTTCGGCATCGGGGGTGTCCCCAACCAGTTTGAGCGCAAAATAAGCTTTTATACTGGCGCTCAGGTTAAAGTCACCGTTGTAGAAAAGCGGCCAGCCGCCATGGTCCCCCTGAATTGCGCGAAGGTAGCATGAAATTTTGCTCTCGGTCTCATCATCGATTTCGTCAAGGTAATGGTTGAGCAGGATAAATTCGGCGGGAATAGTTGCATCCGCCTCCAGATCGAACACCCAATGCCCATCTTCTTCTTGCATGGACTTCAAGTCGTCGCGCGCTTCGGCAATCGTCGACTCGACCTGAGACAGCAGAGCCTCATCGTCGGACCCGTTATCGCTTACTAAGGCATCCATGCCCTATGCAATCCTCATCGCCAATTCGCTCGGCTGTTCTGGAATCGAGTATAACATATCGTCGGGTTCGGCACTCTGTGCGCCGTAAACTTGTCGAGTTGTCATTACTTGTCAAGCGATGTGCGGCTTTTTTGCAACACTTTTCCCAGCTTCTACGAATTCACCGCCGCAATCACCCGCGCAGCCTCGAATCCGGATCGAATCGAGCCTTCGATCGTAGCGGGAAAACCGGTATCGACCCAGTCGCCCGCAAGGAAAATATTGTCGAAACCGCATCTACACTGCGCGCGGTGCCGAATCGACCGAGGCGTCTGTGAAAATGTGGCACGGCGTTCCTTGATCACGCGGTGCCGGTATGGCGGTTCTTTCGGAAGCCCACAAATAGCGGCTCTCAGGTCCCGCCAAATCGCGTTAGCGATGGACTCGTTTGATTGCTGGGCAAGTTCGTCAGCTGCGCTTACCGTTACGGAGATGATGTTATCCCGGAAAAAGACCCATTGTGCGGTTCCGCCGACTATGCCGATCAACCCGGCTTGTTCGGGAACCTCGGGAGGATCGTCGACACGGAAATGCGCGTTTACGATCGGGTGAAACTCGGATGGTGGATCGATCGCGGGCAAGAGCGTGCCAACAGCTTGTGCTGGCAGCGCTAAGACGACCATATCTCCCGCGTCGATCGTTTGTTCTCCATCGGCGAATGCGAGGGCGACAGCCCGTTGGCCTACGGTCGTAATATTTCTAAGCCGGCGATTCGGCTCGAAGCGGGCGTCACGATATTCTAGATAGCGGAGGGCAGGGTCGACGAATGTTTGTGAGAGGCCATGTCTTGCGATTCGTGGCCGGCATGCTCGTGCGCCGCGGATAAATGTCTTACGAATAACTTTGGCAAGAAGCGCCGCGGATCCGCTTTCTGCCGGCGTATTGAGAACACCAACGGTGAGAGGTTCGATGAACCGCCGAAACAGATTGGTGTCCGTATCAATGACATCCTGGAGCACATCCTTCTCACTCGCGATCATTAACCGGGCAGATTTGAAATAATCCCAAATCCCAGTACCTGGAATGCGGCGATTGCGATCGAGGATCCATCCCGGCCACCAACTGTCGTCGATTTCGACGGTCCATTTCAGATTGAAGGCCAAGTCGACAAACGGAAAAACGGCTCGGTCCGGACCCGTCAACTCAGCTTCCGCGTCAATCAGCGCAAGATATTCCTGTACCCCTGTATTACCGCTGAGTAGTAGGTGATTTCCGTTGTCGATCGTGCAGTCGAGATGATCGTCGTGGTATGATCGGCAACGTCCGCCGGCGTGACCTGCACCTTCGTAGAGGATTACGTCGTGGCCTTCGCTTGAAAGACGGACGGCGCAGGCGAGGCCCGAAATGCCAGCGCCGACAATGTGAACCCTTTGCATTGATCTTAAAACAGTCCGTGACGCACAAGAATCCAGAGTTTAACTGCTTTCGAGATTTTGGTCGGTTCCTCGAGCCTAGACCAGCCGCGCTTATTTAGTCCGTCGAGGACACGCCTGTAGACCTGCATCATCATGATTGCCGGGCGAATATGTTTCCTGGAACATTGTGCCATTGCGGCTTCGGCGTCCGCGTAATGTTTTTGGGCAATCTCACTTAACGCTTCGCAAACGACAGAAATGCGCGGATCGGACATTATCTCTTTCGGCGTTGTGGCAGTGATGCCGGCATCGTTAAGAAGTTCGCGCGGCAAGTATAGCCGGTCTCTTTCGGCGTCCTCCGCGATGTCCCGCAGGATATTAGTCAGCTGAAGGGCGCGGCCGAGCGATGTCGCGACACGCTGCGCCGCTTCGCCACTATCTCCGAACACGCGAACGGAAAGGCGTCCGACGGCGCTCGCGACACGGTCGCAATATCGATCCAATATCTCAAGGTCAGGTCCTCGCGTCGCCGTTTCATCGGCATCCATTTCCATCCCGTCGATCAGATCGATGAGGTCTTGTTTCTGTAGTCCGTACTGAGACATCACTTTCGCGAGTGCCCGTCCGGTAAGGCTCCGGGCCTGCCCAATGACGACGTCATCAATCTCTTCCCGCCACTCCTTGAGCAAACTACGTTTTTCATCCAGCGGTAAAAGATCGTCTGCGATATCGTCGACTTCGCGGCAAAACGCGTAGATCGCATACATTGCCTCGCGACGTTCCGGCGAGAGAACTTTTATTCCCGACAGGAAAGAACTTCCCGATGCGATAGAGACCCGTTTGACATGCGCTTTTGCATCGTCGTCTAAAGCGCTCTGCGTGGATGGCCTCGATACTTCCGTGACTGCAGTCATCCGAACGCCTGTTAGGCGCGTGCCAGTTCGTCGGCGGATTTGTTATCGCCGAACGCGAGGAGTGCGGTCTGTACGATGTGTTTGGCGTTGAGTTCCGCCTCGTCGTACATGTCGAAGGGGCTGGCCTGGTCCTGGAAGCGGTCGGGCAAATGCATCGGCCTTATCTTGAGACCGTCCTTGATCAGGTCGTTCTTCGCAAGATGCTCTAGCACCTGCGATGCGAAGCCGCCGATCGACGCTTCCTCGATGGTAATCACCACCTCGTGCTCCCGCACCAGGCGTTCCACCAGCTCGGTGTCCAGCGGCTTCGCGAAACGCGCATCCGACACTGTCGCCGGATACCCGTGCGCTGCCAACTCGTCCGCCGCCTTCATCACCTCGTGCAACCGCCCCCCGAAACTCAGCAACGCCACCTTGCCGCCCTCGCGCAACATGCGACCCCGGCCGATCGTCAGCTCTTCGCCTCGCTCGGGCATGTCCACACCCACGCCCTCACCGCGCGGATACCGGAACGCCAGCGGGCCATCGTCATAGGCCACCGCCGTCCGGACCATGTGCACAAGCTCCGCCTCGTCACCCGCCGCCATCACAACCATCCCCGGCAGGCAACTCAGATACGTCACGTCGAACGCACCCGCGTGCGTCTGACCGTCCGCACCCACAAGACCCGCCCGGTCGATCGCAAAGCGCACCGGCAGCTTCTGGATCGCCACGTCGTGGACAACCTGATCGTAGGCCCGCTGCAAGAACGTCGAGTAGATCGCCGCGAACGGCTTAAAACCCTCCGCCGCCAGGCCCGCGCAGAACGTCACACCATGCTGCTCCGCGATCCCCACGTCGA
The DNA here is from genome assembly GCA_002434595.1 of Alphaproteobacteria bacterium UBA6544. Taxonomy (GTDB): domain Bacteria; phylum Pseudomonadota; class Alphaproteobacteria; order UBA8366; family UBA8366; genus UBA6544. The sequence continues at coordinate 7,823 of DJKK01000104.1, forward strand.
ACGCGCGATCCGGATGCGCCTTCTCGAACAGGTCCAGACCCGTCCCGTCCGGCATCGCCGCCGTGATCGCAACCACCCGGTCGTCCTCGTCTGCTTCCTTGATCAGGCTGTTCGCAAACACCTTCGTGTAGGACGGCGCATTCGACACACCCTTGTGCTGCGTCCCCGTGATCACATCGAACTTCGATACACCGTGATACTTGTCGGCTGAGTTCTCTGCCGGCGCATAGCCCTTTCCCTTCACAGTCACGCAATGCAACAGCACAGGGCCCGGAATGTCCGAATCTCGCAGGTTCTTCAGCACTGGCACCAGGTGGTCCATGTTGTGCCCGTCGATCGGCCCCATGTAGTAGAACCCGAGCTCCTCGAACAGCGTGCCGCCCGTCACCATGCCGCGGGCATACTCTTCCGCCCGCTTCGCCGCCACTTCCACCGGATGCGGCAGCTTCTCTGCGATGTCCTTGCCGAGTTCGCGCAGCTTGCGATACTCCTTCGATGACAACAGACGCGTCAGGTAATTGTTAAGCGCCCCCACCGGCGGGGCGATCGACATCTCGTTGTCGTTCAGGATCACGATCAGCTTCGAGCCCATCGCGCCGGCATTGTTCATCGCCTCGTAGGCCATGCCCGCCGTCATCGAGCCGTCACCGATCACCGCGATCACGTTGCGGTCCTTCTCGCCCTTCAGGTCGCGCCCCACCGCGAAACCCAGGCCCGACGAGATTGAGGTCGAGGAATGCGCCGCACCGAAAGGATCGTACTCACTCTCGGAGCGCTTGGTGAAACCCGACAGGCCACCCCCCTGGCGCAGCGTATGGATCCGGTCCCGCCGGCCCGTCAGGATCTTGTGCGGATAACACTGATGACCCACGTCCCAGATCAAAATGTCCCGCGGCGTGTCGAACACATAGTGGATCGCCGCCGTCAGCTCCACCACACCAAGACCCGCGCCAAGATGGCCGCCTGTCTTCGAGACCGCGTCCACCGTCGCGTGGCGCAGCTCGTCCGCCAATTGACGCAAATCACCCTCGGGCAAACCACGCAGATCCGAAGGATCCGATATACCGTCCAACAATGGCGTCTGGGTCGTCGAGTTTGTCACGGAAGTACCCCCTGTGCCGTAACCCATTCGGTTGTGAGTGGCGCGCTATTATTATTACGACCATATTAGATTATTGACTTAATATCGGAAACCCCAGCAAGCACCTAATAGGTCCGTCCCTTCCACAGACCACGTTTTCTTTGCCAGTGTCGACGGGCCGAATCAAAAGTCATTAAAGTATAGAGAAATCCCGCCAACGGTAAACTTGCTGCCAGCAACACCGGTTGGCGGTAGTAAATGATCGTCGGTGCGTAAGCGCAGGCCATGAGAATCCAGATTAGGAGACCCAGGGAAGACGCCGTGGCGCTGTTATGAACGGGGGCGAGTATGAATATCAACGGGCCGGCCAAGTAGAGGAGCGCCATACCGAGAATGGCGCCAAACAATTTCAACGGCGCGTAATCCAGTTGCGTGTAGGCCGTTCGCGCAACCATTCGCCATATGTCCGGGAGGCTATTGTATGGCCTGACGCTATATGCGTGATCGGCCAAGCCGAGCCAGATTGCACCTGCGTTACCCTTGATAAGTGCGGCGAGGGCGCAATCGTCGATCAGATTATCATGTATTGGGGAAAGGCCGCCTGCGGCCTCCAGCGCGCTCCGCCGTGTCAACATGACGCCGCCCGCCGCCGCAGCGATTGGAGAGTGGTCATCGTTGACGGCAGGGAAGGGGAAGAGTTTCTGAAAGAAGAAAACGAAGGCCGGGATCAGCAAGCGTTCCCAGAATCGCTCGCAATGAAGTCGCACCATCAACGATACGAGGTTCTTGTTCTCCGCCTGCGCCTTCCAAACGAGCTGCCGCACGGCATCCGGGGGATGGGCGATGTCGGCATCCGTAAACAGAACGTAAGAGTGCTCCGGAAACAGCCCGCGCGCCTGTTCGACTCCATAGTTCATCGCCGCAAGTTTACCTGTCCATCCCTGCTGCAGCGGCGGCGCGTCCAGCACTGTTAGCCGGTTACCATCGACTGCGTTACGCACGGTATCGGCCGTGCCGTCATCGGAATGGTCATCAACCACGAGGATCTCGAAGACGCCCGGGTATTCCTGTTTCGCAAGGCTTGTCATCGTCGTGGCGATGACGTCCGCCTCGTTGCGTGCGGGAATTACGGCGACCACACTCGGCCAGGTCGACTGGTCCGCCAGATCGTTCTGCAAGCGCTGATCGGCGCGCCAGAACCCGTGGTGCGAAAGCAATAACCAGAACCAGATCAAACAGGCCGCTGTGGCACAAACGATCAGGAAATCCGGCATTCCGGCGGTAATCGCCTCCGCTTAGACGCGGAAGACGTACTCTTTTGAGGGGTCACGTTCGATATCGGGCGGATAGGATTGCCGTTTATCCACGTAGTATTGTTCGCGATGATCGCCCGCGGATGCGGCGTTGTACGTCACGTAAAGCACTCGGCGCTTCCCATCGGTCATATTCGGTCCCGAACCATGCGGACAAAATGAGTCGAAGAACACAACGTCTCCTGGCGCCGTAGGACAGGATACCAGTAGCTTTCCCTCCAGGTCGTCCTCGGTCATTGGCTTCCACTCTTCTCCGATCAAACCGTTAGAATGCAAGCCGGCGACAAGTTCCAGGCACCCGTTCTCTTCAGTCGCTGCATCAATGCTCACCAATGCGGTAATGAAGAAATTGGCATATGTACCCCATCCCGCCTGTTGATCTTGGTGCAGCTTGAAGCCGTCACCGCCCGGTAGTTTGAAGTTGATCTTGTCCTTGTAGAGCACCGCTTCTTCACCAAGCAGGTCGGAAGTCGCGCCTCGCAACTTATCGCCGTCGAAAATGTCGCGGAACCCGGCGTGGAAGGGATAAAAATTCTCAAGGCGGTTCAGTATGCGCGCGCTGTCGCTTTTGAGGCTGGTCTCGAAATACATCATGTGCTGGCCGGCGGTCTCGGGCCATGCCTCGACTTCATTGGTCCAGGCTTCGAGGTCCCTCATCTCTTCGGGACTGAACAGGCTTCGCGCAACCAGGAATCCGTCTCTGCGAAAGTCCGCTACTTGGTCTGATGTGAGCATCTTGTTCGTCATCCCACGAAAGCTCCGTCGGTTCGCCCTACATGCGCCGAGAAGCCCGGATGGGCCTTTCCATGAGAACTTTCATATCGGGTATCACCGACCGAAAAACAAGCGGAGAATGCCCCGCGCGCAGCAGAGCAGGCATTGCGGCTTGCTGAGAGCGACGCGTTCCGCCAAAGGGTCCCGCATACGCAGTTCAGCAACCAGACGTTTGGCGATTTGAATGATCGCCGCCGACTCCATTGCAAGACGACGGCTCGACATCGGTTGCGGCAGCTGCCGCGCCAGCAAGAGGAGCTCAGATGTCTCTTGAAGGCACAAATCAATGACCTGACGTAGACCTCTCTCGACGAAAGGCTTGTCGAGCGCCGTCACGTTTATACCTGCCGCCCGCATCCAATCCTGAGGCAGGTAAACGCGGTCCAGGCTCTTATAGTCGTCCTGACAGTCCTGCAGGTGGTTAATCACCTGCAATGCATTGCATAGCGCATCGGACGCCGGATACAGGTCCTTCGAGACTCCATGGAGATCCAATAGGTATCGCCCGACCGGTGCCGCGGACCGATCGCAATAATCGATCAGATCGTCCCAATCGTCGTAACGCAGTTTGACGGCGTCTTGTTTGAACGCCGATACGAGGTCGCGACAGTGTTGTATCGGCACGCCGGTATAGATCAGACTCGAACGGACGATATGGGCCTTCTCGAAAGCTGGGTCATCGTTCAGCCCCATAACGGCCTGATCGAAACCATCGAGACGTTCGATCTTCTCTTCCGGGGCCAAATCAGGATTGTCCGCCACATCGTCGATTGCACGCGCGAATGCATAGAAGACCGCAACATGCGGCCGCAATACACGTGGGATTAGGAAGGAGCCCACGGGAAAATTCTCGTCGGATGCACCCTTTCCGGAGGGGGTCTCCGCCGTCTCACGGGTCTTTCGGTCGTGGGTGTCGCTCATAGGTGTACAGTATAGGCCGGGGCGTCGGCCAAGTCTCAGCGTTTCGACAGTTCGCGCATGGAAACCGCTTCGTCAGCCAATTCATCAGCAGTGTAGGACTTGCCTGAAGCCATCATTCGGCGGGCCAACCGCATTTCCCGTGGCTGATTGATCGCGATCGCTCCTGAGATACCCCGGTCTCCCCTAACGAATCCGATAAAGGCGCCCTCCGACGGGTCTCCGCGCATGACAATGTCATCCCAACTGTCGGGAACCCCGGCGACCTGCAGATTGGTGTCGAACTGATCGGACCACATCCAGGGCACTTCCGAATAAGGCGTTTCGTCTCCGCACATGATTTTGGCCGCGGCGATCGCCATGTTCTGAGCACACTGCCATGCCTCGAGGCGTATACCTTTCCCGGCATAGGTGTTGTGATGTCGGGTCACATCACCCGCGGCATAAATGTCCAGTGCCGAAGTGCGGCAATATTCGTCGACCACTATACCATCTTCGACATCGAGGCCTGCGTCCTCTGCAAGACCAGTATCCGGGATGATACCCACACCAATGACCACGGCACCCGCGGTCAAAAGCTCGCCGAGCTGAGTGGTGACACCGGAAACTGTATCCGTGCCTTCAATCCGTTCAATCCCGCTCGAAAGCCGGATATCGACGCCTTTCCCTCGATGTAGATCGAAAAAGTAGGAAGACACTGAAGGCGGGACGCCGCGGCCCATGAGCCGGTCTGCGATTTCCAGCACCGTCACCGCGCAACCGCGTTGGCGCGCGCTCGCCGCCACTTCGAGTCCGATGAAACCGCCGCCGACAACTACGAGATTTAGGTCTTCGCCGAGGGCTGTTTCAAGTGCGTTTGCATCGTCGAGCGTGCGCAAATAATGCGTGCCCGTCAGCTCGCTGCCGGGTATCGACAATTTGCGGACACGTCCACCGGTCGTGAGCAGGAGTTTGTCATAGAAAACCGTCTGACCATTCGCGAGAGAGACGGTTTTCGCCGCCGGATCGATTGCACTCGCCGAGACACCGATCATGAGTTCGATATTCTGCTCGTCGAAATATTCGCGGGGCCGGATGAAAGAGAACTCGTAGTTGGGTTTTGCCTGTAGTACTTCCTTGGAGAGCGGAGGGCGTTCATATGGCAAATGAGGCTCATCGCCAATCAAGACGATCTCGCCCTCGAAGCCGGCATTCCGCATTGCCTCGACGGCGCGGCCGCCCGCATGCCCGGCGCCAATAACGACAAATCTTTCGCTCGCCATCTCGTAAAGTCCGCGCTGTAAAGGGCAAACCCTAATTCTTTGGGCCTGAGGTGGCCAGAGATAATGGCCGCGGCTGCGACGCTGCGTTACAATCCGCGGTACATAATCGGACAGGTCCAGAGATGACAGCCGTTGCGACGGAAAATGTGATGGAGCGGTGCTGGCCCGAGCCCGGCAGGCATCATGTGCTTTATTGCCTTTATACGGATTCTGAAATCTACCAACGTGAGATGGAGCGTATCTTCTGCGGGAAATCGTGGAATTACGTTGCGTTGGATGCGGAAGTGCCCGATGCAGGGGATTTCAAACAGTCCTGGATTGGCGATCGTCCGGTTGTCGTGTCACGAGACGAGGACGGCGGGATCAACGTTTTCGCCAATTGGTGCGCGAAGACGGCAAACACCGATTCAAAAAGAAACGCTGCGTGTACGATTCGAGCGTTGTCCCGAACAGTCTCGTGTATCTCGTTTAGGTCTAGTCGGAAGGGTAGTTGCGATGAAGGCGATTTTGATGACCGGCGCTGCTGGCGGTATTGGGAGCTATTTGCGCCCCGAGTTGAAAGGGAAATACGCGCTGCGACTGTCTGACCGCGAGACAATTTCCGATCTTGGCAAGGACGAGAGTTTCATGCCCGCCGATTTGACCGATCTGGATGCCGTCTGCGCGGCTGTGGACGGTGTGGATGGCATTCTGCATTTCGGAGGTCATGCGAGCGAAGGTGTTTGGGAAGATATTCTCGACGCCAACATCATTGGTATGCGCAATGTTTATGAGGCCGCGCGGGTCTGCGGGGTCAAACGAGTCGTTTGGGCGAGTTCCAACCACGCGGTTGGGTTCTATCGGCGCGACCGGACGATCGATCATACTGTCTACCCCAAACCCGACAGCCGCTATGGCGTCTCTAAGGTCTTCGGCGAGGCGATGGGTAGCCTGTATAGCGACAAATATGGCCTAGAGGTCGTCAACCTACGCATCGGCAATGTCGCCTTTGAACCGGTTGACAGACGCCGTCTTTCGATCTGGATCAGCCCGCGCGATATGGCGCAACTCTGCGGGATCGCTCTCGATCACCCGTATATCCGGTTCGAGATATTCTATGGCGTGTCGGACAACTTGCGCAGTTGGTACGATAACGCGAACGCCGAGAAATTTGGATACGTTCCGCTTGATCGCAGCGAAGATTATGCCGAAGCTGTTCTGGCGAAAGAGCCGCCCGCCGCATCGGATGATCCGGATGAGACGTATCAAGGAGGTGCCTATGTCTCCGTTGAGGCAGGCGGTGGGCAACCGAGGTCTGAAGTCGTCTGACGGCGCCCGCCTACGGCACGAAACGTCGCGGCCTCAGACCTGCGTGGAACCACGTTAACAGTGTGACAATATCGAAGACTGGGACACCAAGCGCCAAATGGAGGTCGCGGGGGTAGGGACCCATATTCGTGCACTCTAGGACGAGGGCGCCGATTTCGGGGTGCCGGTTCATCAATTCGCAACCGGCGGCGACAATGTCGTCGCGCGACGCGGCGACGTTGAGAGTGTGACTGCCGCCGGTAATGGACTTGGTGAATTCGGTGCCGCCTTCGGTGCCGATAAACGGCGTGTCAACCGGGGCATTGACGGCCTCGAAATGCGCTGGTGTCAGGTTCTCAGAGGAAATCGTAACGACGCCAACGCGTTTGCCGGGTGGCAGGGTTCGCTGCACCCATGGCACCTGCATCAATGAAGATGTCGCAACCGGAACATCCACAGCCGACGTCAGGCGTTGTTGGAAAAGTGAGAGAAAGCCGCAACTGGTCCCAATCCCGTTCGCGCCAATCTGAACAAGTTCCCGAGCGGCATCGATGAAGACGTTGTGGAGGCCTGCCCCCTTTTGTTTAACCACACTGTATGCGGTGGCGCCTGGGACCACCTTGTAGAGGACGGGAAAGGGGAAGGTGGTAGCGTTGCCGACATCACCGTGGATCCGCGGAAATTCTGTTTCTAGCATGAGGATGCCGAGCGTTGCTCCGTAGACTGTCTTGCCGCCGCGCGGCGCGGATTCGTTGACCGTCATTATGGTTTATATCTACGTGGACGCAGCCCGCCATGGAACCACGTGAGGTAGCTGACGACATCGTAGACCGGGAGACCGAGGTCCAGATTTACGTCGCGAGCAAACGGCCCCATGTTGGTGCACTCCAGGACCACGGCGCCAATATTCTTGTGCTCGGCAACCAGCCGACGACCGGCGTCGACCAAATCGTCCTGCGCTGCTGGAAAATCCATATAGCTGCCGTCATCTAACACGGTTGTCGTGAATGTCTTGCCGCCTTCCGTGCCTACAATGGGCGTGTCGAGAGGGACGCCCACAGCTTCCAGATGAGCAGGCGTCACGCTTTCCTTTGATATGGTGATGACGCCGACCCGCTTGTCAGGGGGGAGTGTGCTTTGCACCCAAGGAACCTGCATGAGTGAGGAACTTGCGACCGGAATACCGGCAGCCTCTGCGATGTCGTCTTGGAAGAGTGAAAGAAATCCGCACGTGGTACCAATACCGTCCGCACCCATCGCCACGATCTCTTTTGCCGCGCGTGCGAAATCTTCCTTGAGACCGGCCGCTCCCTTGCGCACGACCTTATCCGATGTCGCCCCCTCAACGACCTTGTAAATCACCGGGAAGGGCCAGGTTTCGGCATTTCCAATGTCGCCATGGATCCGCGGGAACCGCGTATCGAGCATGAGAATGCCGAGTGCCGCGCCGTAGACGGTTTTGCCGGGTCGTGGAGCAGATTCGTTAATCTTTTCGGTCATTGAGCGAAGTTTACCTTTCTTGATAACGCCCCAATGACATTAACTGATGGGGGTTGGAGGTGAAAGATGTACGAGACGCGAACTATTGCGGAATGGGCCATCGGCCTGAACCTTTCCGAAATACCCGAAGAGGTGAAGGCTCATGCGCGGCGATTCATACTCGACAACTTTCATGTCAGGTCGCCGGCGCGACGCTTTCCTGGAGTAAGGACTACAGGGAGGCCATTACCCGGACGCGCTCTGGCAATGCGGCGACGGTGGCCTACTTCGGCGATCGCCTTGCGCCCGATGACGCAGCCTTTCTCAACAGCGCCTTCAATCATGCCAACGAGACCGACGATACGCATTTGAAGAGCCCTACACACCCGGGCGGCATCGCGGTTCCGGCGGCACTGGCCATGGCGGAATATGCTGGGGGTGATGGAGAGAAACTCCTCCTCGCTGTGATAGCTGCCTATGAAGTGCAGATTCGTCTATCGTGGGCGTGTTCGCCCCATCTTATCTATAAGGGGCATCATCCGCCGGTCGGTGTCGGGCCGTTCGGTGCAGCCATCGCCGGTGCGATTATGAAGGGTTTCGATCTCGATACGACGATCAATGCACTTGGAATCGCGGGAAGCCACTCGGCCGGGCTCATCGAATATACGAAGACAGGCGGCTCGGTGAAGCGCATCCATAGCGCAATTCCGACGCAAGCAGGCGTGCGAGCCGCTTTATTTGCCGAGATCGGTATTACCGCGCCTCACACGATCCCCGAAGGAGAGAAGGGTTTTTGCAAAGTATTTGCCGGAGAGTATGACCTTAGTCGATTGACTGACGGCCTGGGCGAGATATGGCATCTGCTCGACAATGGTCTGAAACCTTACAGTTGCTGCCATCTCATCCACGCCACTTTCGACGCGCTCGACAACATTCGGGATGAGACCCCGTTGTGGCCGGAAGATGTGAATGCGGTTCGGGTCGCAACCAACAGTGAGCCAATTCTGAGCCACATCGGCTCGATCATGGAACCCGACGACATCCTTGGCGCGCAATTCAGTCTGCCTTTCAGCGTCGCGATGCGCCTGCACAATGGCAATCGCGGTGTGCAGGGCGGCAACGGGTTTTGGGATTACACCGACGTCGACTTCAAGGATTCGGAATTGTTGGAAACCGCGCGCAAGGTCAGCGTCTTTGTCGCCGAGGATGACAGCGAATGGTCTTCCGTCGACAAGGGTGCTGGCGTCGAAGTGGAGACTGCGGATGGCCGTGTACTTGAGGAAACTGTGACTTTCTCGAAGGGGCTGCCCGAGAATCCGATGACGCAAGCGGGGGTCGAGGAGAAATTTTGCTATCTTGTCGACCCCGTGATGCCGAAAGGTGTCCCTCAAGTAATTATCGATGCGGTGAACGAGGTCGAGGCTGTGAAGGACATCAATGAAATTGTTAAACTCCTGGTGGTTCTGCCCGCACCTGGCGCGAGATCGGCGGCGGAGTAGGCCGTATATCATCGTTCCCGCATAGGCAGGGGTCCATTAAGGTATTGCGAATTACTTGACCCCCGCATTCGCGAGCATGACAGGAGAAGGAAGGACCAAAATGCGGCAACTCACGTTACCTGCAGCTTTTTATCGCGGTGGCACCAGCAACGCGATTGTCTTCAGACAGGAAGACCTTCCGCCGGACCGGGAACTTTGGACCGAAATTTTCATCGCGGCCATGGGAAGCCCCGACCCATACGGGCGACAGCTGAACGGCATGGGCGGCGGTATTTCGTCTTTGAGTAAGGTCTGTGTCGTCGGTCCGCCGTCGCGGCCGGACGCGGATATTGACTATACGTTTGCGCAGGTCGATGTGCGTGAGCGCAAAGTCGAATATTCAACCAATTGCGGCAATATGTCAGCGGCGATGGGACCTTTCGGCGTTGACGAAGGCTACGTGAAGGTTGGCGGCGACGCAGCGGTTGTGCGCATCCACAACACCAATACCCGGAAGATAATCGAATCGCGTTTCGACATCGATGATGGCATGGCGGCGGTCGATGGACAATACGAACTGCCGGGTGTCGGTGGTGCTGGATCGGCGCTTCGTCTTGATTTCATGGAGCCAGGAGGCGCCATTACCGGCGAGCTACTGCCAACAGGTAATACGATCGACATACTGGAGACGCCGAGCCTCGGGATGATCGAAGCGTCCATCGTCGACGCCGCGGCGCTTTGTGTTCTCGTCGAAGCGAAAACCGTTGATCTCAACGGCGACGAATTGCCGAAAGATCTCGAAGCCAATCCAGGCGCGCTGAGGCTTTTGCAGGAGGTGCGCGGCGCCGCTGCGATCAAGCTTGGTTTCATGGAAAGTATGGAAGAAGCGCTGTCTCGCGCTACAAATCGGCCTTCAGTGGGGTTCGTTTCCTTGGCGCAGGCCGCAACGACGTTGACAGGCGAAGGCCTTGCTGAAAGCGACGGCGATGTCACCGTGCGCATGATTTCAATGGGCGACCCGCACCGTGCGCTGCCGGGTACCTGTTCGACCTGTCTCGCGATTGCGTCCCAGATCGAAGGAACCTTGGTCCACCGCAATACCAAACCAAGTGGAAACGGGGATGTGCGTTTGATGCATCCGTCTGGCATCTTGCATGCGTCGGCGAGCGCGCGTCGAGATGGTAATGGCTGGTTTGCCGAGAAAGCCAGTCTCTACCGGACCCAGCGCCGTCTTTTTGACGGACAGGTCTATGTCTCGGCGGAATCTGTGCCGAAATACAGGGACTATTTGGAGCGATCGGTCGAAGTCGCGGAGTAGGGGAATTGGGTTTGCTTCACATTCTAGCGCATCGATAATTTGTCAAATATGCGTTACCGAGCCATTTCGGTTTTTGATATATTAAGCGTAATGACGGCACTCCCGACCGGCGCGACAACATAGCCATTCCGGGGCATGCAGAGCATGAACCCGTAATTTGTGCGTGAGACTAAAGGCCACATCAGAGTTCCGACCCCCGCGCTGAGGCAGTAATTTCGCATAACGCTATCGCGTCTCCGAAATTATGGGCGAATTGAAACTTATAAGCCGGAATTCTGGGATGCGCCTATCCGCTGGTCGTACCGTGTGGACGGAGAACCTGACGGACGGCATCGCCTGCTGCCAGTCGGTCGAAGCCGGCGTTGAGGCCGTCAAAGTCAACGAAGCCACTGCGCAACCTGTCCACAGGAAGTTTTCCCTGACGGTACAGCGAAAGGAACCGAGGGATGTCGCGGCGGGGAATACAGCTTCCCATATAACTGCCTTTGACGGTTCGGTTGTCGCTTACGAGTTGGGCGATCGGGATATCGAGCGTTGCTTCAGGCCGTGGCAAACCGGCTGTCACGACGGTACCGCCTCTGCGGCACATCTGGTAGGCCGTCTCAAGGGCTTTTGGAACGCCCGCCAGTTCAATCGCAAAGTCGACGCCACCTTTGGTCATGTCCTTGATCTGTTCCACGCAGTCGCCGTCGTTGGCGTTGACCGTATCCGTGGCGCCCAGTTGACGTGCGAAAGCGAGTTTGTCATCGAGGACGTCGACCGCGATAACGCGCTCTGCACCAGACAGTGTGGCCGCCATCATGGCGTTCAGACCGACTCCGCCGAGCCCCAGTACCGCGACCGTGGCGCCGGGTGGGACCGCTGCGGTATTGACCACCGCGCCGACCCCGGTAACGACGGCACAGCCGAAGAGGGCAGCGTCTTCCAGTGGGATGTCCTCCTCGATTGGGATGACGGACCCTTCGGCGAGGACCATGTACTCGGCGTAGCAGGAAACGCCGGACGTATGATTGATGACCTCGCCATTTAGTCGAATTTTATGCTCGCCGGTGATCAGCGAGCCATCGCCGCGCGCTTCATAAGCCGTGTCACAGAGATAGGGTTCACCTCGGTCGCAGGAGGTGCAGGTGCCGCAATTTGGTACGAAAAAAAGAATGGCGTGATCACCGGGTTTGACCCGTGTTACCCCTTCGCCGACTTCCTGGACGATACCGGAGGCTTCGTGTCCCGGAACGTAAGGCATCTTGCGGGGGCGTACGCCTTCGATGGCGGAAAGGTCAGAATGGCAAAGACCGGCCGCCATGACCTTGACGAGTACTTCGCCGGGGCCGGGCGGATCGAGATCGACCTCTTCGATCTTTAACGGCCGGGTTTTGGTGAAGGGATGCTCTGCGTTCTCGTAGACGACGGCGGCTTTGACTTTCATGGTCATTCCAATCCGGAAGTGGTTTTAGTTCAATCGTATCGACTAGACTTATTTCGCGGCCATCGCCTCTATTTCAATTAAGAACTCCGGCTTGGCGAGGCCGGCTATAACGATCATGGTCGAACCGCATTTGATGTCGCCGACGTATTCATCGCGCACCGTGCGGAAGCCCGGCATGTCATCAGGATTGACGATATACACATTGAGCCGCACAAGATCCTCCAATGACATGTCTCCGGAGGATAGGATGTTCTTGATGTTATCGAAGATTAGCCGGGCTTGGGCATCGATCCCTTTGGGAACTGAGCCGTCTAGTGCGATCGCAATCTGACCGGACAGGCACATCCAGCGTGCATCCGAAGGGACCTCAACGCCGTGACTATAGGCGGATAGCGGTGTAGCGACAGTTGCGGGATTGTGTTTTTTCAGCATGGAGTTTCTCCAGTTATAAGCGTGGTCAGTTGCGCGCGGTTTCGAGCACGTTGTCGACGTGGCCTTTCACCCGAACCTTGCGCCAGACATTGGAAATCTTGCCCTTTTCGTCGATCAGGAAGGTCGAGCGCTCGATGCCCATATACGTCCGCCCGTAATTCTTCTTCACGACCCAGACTCCATAGGCTTCACAGGCTTCACCGTCCGTGTCGGACACGAGCGGGAACGGCAGGTCGTGTTTCGCCTTGAAGTTGTCGTGGCGCTTCACGCTGTCCTTCGAAACACCGACGATTTTTGTTTCGGCCCTTGAAAATTCGCCGAGGGCATCGCGAAAATTTTCTGCTTCCGTCGTGCAGCCAGGCGTCGCATCTTTCGGATAAAAGTAGAGGACAACCTTCTTGCCACGCAGCGAGGACAGCTTCAGTTCACCGCCACCATCTGTTAATAAAGTAAAATCAGGAGCTTTGTCTCCAATTTCTACACTCATATTGCCCCCCTGTTTGGCCCGATTTCGGCCATGTGAGATAGGCAATATAGGCCCACTAAATTAGCTCGCCAGCGTCGCGTAATACGATTTTGGCATTCCCGCAGCGGAACGGCTCGCGTCGTTGAAGGGTGGTTTTAGCTCACCTTTGAAGTAGTCGCGTACGTAATTTTGGAACGCACTTGGCGGATCGATGCCGTCGCGTGCGCATAGATGATGAAACCAGCGCTGACCGGCGGCGACATGGGTAATCTCATCGCGATGGATCGTCTCCAATATATCGGCGCTCTCGGTGTCCTCGGCGGCCCGCAGTTTCTCGATCATCATGGGTGTGACATCCAGACCGCGGGCCTCGAGTACAAGTGGTACTACTGCCAGTCGCGCACGGAGATCGTGCGCCGTGTTGTCCGCCGCTTCCCACAGTCCATCATGGGCGGGAAGATCGCCGTATCTCGTGTTAAATTCCTGAAGGCGTGCGGAAAGGAGGCGGAAATGTCTCGCTTCGTCCGCAGCGACCCGTATCCAGTCTTTTGTGAAAGCTTCGGGTAAATCTGTTGTGGGGGCGAAGCGAGCAATTATGTCGCATGCCAGATCGATTGCGTTGAGCTCGATATGCGCCAGGGCATGAAGTAGCGCGATACGTCCCTTGATGCCGCGATTAATGCGTCGGCGGGGGACTTTTCCCGGTGCAAGGAGGATGGGCTGCGACGGGCGCGCGGGCCGCAGGGGCGGGCGACTATTACCCAGAATGACGTTTTCCGTATCCCGCCATATCTCGCCTAACT
>DJKK01000007.1 GCA_002434595.1 Alphaproteobacteria bacterium UBA6544
CGCTCTATGCAGGACAGATGTTGAAACCGCCACATCCCGTGGCCCGCCTCGCCTACGCGATGGCGCAGTTCATCAACCCGAACAACCATGCAATGGACGGCGGCCGCGCCAGTTCGGTGATGGAACGCGAAGCGGTTGCGGAACTGGCGTGCATGATCGGCTGGGAGACGCATCTCGGCCATCTCTGCGGAGGCGGCACGATGGCCAACATGGAGGCCTTATGGGTATCAGGCCGCGTCAAGCCCGGGAAACGCATCATCGCCTCTGACCAAGCGCACTATACGCATGGCCGCATTAGTGAGGTCCTGCAAATACCATTTTCACCTGTGGCCTCGGATGCGGCGGGACGGATGGATATGGCCACCCTGAAAGGGCACCTGGACACAGGAGAGATCGGCACCGTGGTCGCAACCCTCGGCACGACCGGGATCGGGACGACCGATCCTCTGCCGGAAATCCTTTCGCTCGCGCGGTCGTACGATGTCCGCATTCACGTCGACGCTGCCTATGGCGGATATTTTTCCCTCGTGGGCAATCTGCCAGTAGAGACGCGCGCGGCATTCGACGCCGTCGTCGAGGCGGATTCCGTCGTCATCGACCCCCATAAGCATGGATTACAACCCTACGGATGCGGTTGCGTACTGTTCCGGGACCCGGACGTCGGCGGATACTACAAACACGATTCACCGTATACCTACTTTACATCGTCCGAGCTCCATCTCGGGGAGATAAGCCTCGAATGTTCGCGAGCCGGCGCTGCAGCGGTGGCGCTCTGGGCCACGCAGAAGCATCTTCCCTTAACGCGCGACGGCGCCTTCGCGATGGACCTGCAAAAGTGCCGAAACGCGGCAAAAGAATTGTTCGTCCGGCTCGTCACCGACGAACGGTTCCTCACAATTATTCCACCGGAACTCGACATTGTCCTCTGGGCGCCAACCGGTAACACAGCCACGGAAATCTCCGATCGCTCGCAGCATATGTTCGATGCAGCCGCCTTACAGGATCTTCACCTCGCTCTCGTATCTCTACCTGAGAAACTACTTGTATCGCATTGGCCCAACCTGACGTTCGACCAACCGAATGTGACCTGCCTGCGTTCGTGCCTGATGAAACCCGAGCACGACGACTGGCTGGACCGGATTTGGTGCATACTCTCCGACGTTGCCTGAGATACTGCGTTATTCATCAGGTGCCGGCTACGCTCCACCACCGTAGTTTCGAAACGAACCGGTTCATGCGGTCAGTGAATGAACCGCCCCAAACGAACTGCGGTGTGCCCGGGATGCAAACGACGTGAAGGCATGATCAGCACGCAATTGTCATGCGGAGTCCGAATTTCCTCATCTCCATCACGTCCCAGCACGGTCCCCGCGTCCGGAATGACTTCCAGTCCGTAGTAAGGTTCCACGAACTCGAACGCGCTCGTCTTGATGGTTATGGCGTCCGTAACCTCGATAAAAGCCTGCCTCTCTGGTGCCGGCGTGATATGTGGCTCAAGCTGGTCCAGTTCGATGGCGTCACAGGCCCTCAGGAAACGTAATGCCGTCTGCAACGAGACTGACGCACTCGCAGTCTCCCAATGCTGCCCGCACTCGACCAGGAGCGCGTTCTTTTCGCTCGACGGGTTCCGAAAATCACCGTAATCACGCAACCTCCGGCCTGCAGCGTGTCCTTCGTCGGAGACCACATGGACCGGATAGCCGAGCCCCCGCGCAAGCTCCCGCCCTTTCTCCAAAGGCCCTGCCAACATCAGCGGAGAAACGCTTGTCTGCATCGAATGAATATCGAGCAGAAGATCAACTTCATTGATCAATGGCCGCAGTTCACGGGCGTGTTCGAGTTCCGCGCTTGTACGCGGTCCGTCGAGTACCTCTGGCGACCATAGACGATTGAAATCCTCATCCACAAACCTCGATAGCAGCGGATGCTCCGGATCGAAATTGAGAAACGCCCGGTAATTGTTAAACGCTAGACTGAGCTTACCGCGTTTGGGTCTAAAATTCTGGCGGAACAAAAAATCAAGCGTTATCGCACCGCACAGCTCGTTTCCGTGGGTCACTGCCGCGACCATGACATGCGGTCCTACCCGCCCGCTGTCGAATGTCGTGACATAGTCGAGCCCGGTGTTTCCGGCACGGTAGGGCGTGATATCCGGCGCAACCAGTTCAACCGGGTAGCTGTCGGTCAAGTCGGTACCTCCGACAACCGTCCCGGAATTAGAACAGACCTTCGATCTGGCCGTCGTCGTTCACAAATATACTGTGCGCGGCAGGGTTCCGCGGAAGACCCGGCATCGTCATGATGTCACCTGCAACGGCGACGATGAACTCCGCGCCGGCCGACAGGCGAACTTCGCGGATCGGCACGGTGAAGCCGCGCGGCGCCCCCCGCAAGGTCGGGTCGGCCGAAAAGCTGTACTGGGTCTTCGCCATGCAGACCGGGAAGTGACCAAACCCTTCCGCTTCGAAATCTTTCAATTGATTCATAACACGGCTGTCAACGGTCACACCGTTAGCCCGGTAAATCTCGCGGGCGATCGTCTCAATCTTCTCAAGAAGCGGCATTTCATCCGGATAAATCGGCTTGTAATCCGCTTCTCCGCTGTCGAGTACCTCAACGACTTTCTTCGCAATCTCCTCGGTGCCGGCGCCGCCATCGGCCCAATGGGTGCAGACATAGGCCGGCACACCCTGCGCCTCGCAATGCTCCTTGACCATCTGCAATTCGGTCTCCGTATCCGCATGGAAACGGTTGATACCGACGACCGGCGGCACGCCAAATTTCTTGATGTTCGCAATGTGCTGATCGAGATTCGCCAGTCCTTCCTTCAGGGCATCTAAATTCTCGCTTCCGAGGTCGTCGCGCGCGACACCACCATGCATCTTCAGCGCTCGGACCGTAGCGACGATCACCGCCGCTTCCGGGCGAAGACCCGCCTTGCGGCACTTGATGTCGAAGAACTTTTCAGCACCGAGGTCAGCGCCGAAGCCAGCTTCCGTAACCACGATATCCGCCATTTTAAGCATTGTTTTCGTCGCGACCGCGGTATTGCAGCCATGCGCGATATTTGCAAACGGTCCACCATGGACAATCGCCGGGTTGTTCTCCAGCGTCTGGACCAGATTTGGAGCTAGTGCATCCTTGAGAAGTGCCGTCATTGAACCGTCTGCCTGCAGAGCACCAGCACGCACCGGCTTCCGGTCGCGAGTAAATCCGACAACGATATTGGCCAAACGCCTGCTCAGATCCTTCAGGTCGGTCGCAAGGCAGAAAATCGCCATGATTTCGGACGCGACGGTAATATCGAAACCTGTTTGACGCGGAAAACCATTGGCGACCCCACCGAGCGAGGCCACAACATCTCGCAGAGCGCGGTCATTCATATCGACGACACGGCGCCATTGCACACGTCGAGCATCCAAGCCTTCACCGTTGCCCCAATAAATATGATTGTCCAGCATCGCGGAGAGCAGGTTGTGTGCGACGCCAATCGCGTGCATGTC
>DJKK01000142.1 GCA_002434595.1 Alphaproteobacteria bacterium UBA6544
AGTGCATGGTGCAGCGGTTATCCCAGAACGCGACCGACCCAGCGCCCCACTTGAAGCGGCAGGTGAACTCCGGCTTTACCGCGTGCGCGCAAAGCTGCTCCAGCAGCGGCTTTGATTCCGCCTCCGTCATGCCATCGAGCCGGCTGTAATGCGTAGTACTAAGATAGAGCGCCTTGCGGCCGGTCTCCGGATGCGTACGGATCAATGGATGAACGACCTCCTTCACTTCGGGAGCCTGCGCGACGTCCATATCCTTTGCCACACCAGTCTTGAAGCGTTTTGCGTCTTTCCCGTAGGTGTTGCCATTGGTATAGACGATGTTGAGCTCGCCGAGCATCCGCTTCATGCCGTCAGACAGCGCGTCATACGCAGCATATAGGCTGGTGAACATCGTATCGCCGCCGGCGTCCGGTATATCCATGCCGTACAGGATCGTCGCCATCGCGGGTTCTTCCTCATAAGCGAGGTCCGTATGCCAGGTGTTACCGAAATGGTGCGCATCCGTCGGTTCTTTTACGATGCGGAAAACATCCGGATACTCGTCGAGACCCTTCACATAACTGTGGCGGTTCAAGTCCCCGAACTGTTGACCGAAAGCCATCTGCGTTGCCGGCGTGAACTCCTGGTCCCGGAAGAAGACCACGTTGTTCTCTAGCAGCGCGCGACGAATTTCCGCCACTGCCGCATCATCAAGGTTATTCAGGTCGACACCCGAGATTTCTGCACCCAGGGCACCGGCTATCGGATCGACCGTTATCTTGCGATAATCGTTGGCCAGTTCTTTGGCTGTTTGCATGACTTGCCTCATCTAAGTTGGGTCTTCTATTCGCATACTAATGCAACAACGGGCACTCACAAATCCCGGTATCGGTCGATAGTCTCGCGCCATTTGAGGACGTCTTCCGGGCCATCAATGCCGCGGTCCTTGACGCCGGCGAGGCCCATCACCCGAACCATAATCCATGTCACGCCGTTCGCCGCTAACGGCGCCATTTCATCTGAATCTTTCGGCATGTTTGTGACGATCTCGATCGTATCTGGATCGCTACCTGCTTCTCCTGCGGTGCGGCGCACAAGATCGCCCAGTTCCAGAACGTATTCGCGCGCCGGAAAAAAACCGTCGCCGAGACAGCCCGCTCGCCGCGCCGCGCCGCCGCTTTCGAGTGACCACCGATGATGATCGGCACGCTCCCCTGTGCCGGACGCGGTCGGCAGTGGAAGCCATCGAAGGACACGAACTCGCCCCGGTAGCTCAACAGATTTTAACGGATCAACGTACTGGTTCGTGTTACAGTAGAATTTCATGCGACGGTCACCCCCATCTCTCCATTTCGTCGTCTTGAGCTCGTCGAAGGACGACGGCATTGCCTTATGAAACATCCCTCACAGGTCGCGGTACTTATCGATAATTTCCGACCATCGCGAGAGGTCACCGGGGCCGCTGGCGGCACTGCTCTTTAGGCCAAACATGTGAATAACCGGCACCAGAACCCGGTCGACACCGGCTTTAGCCAGCTCCCGTAAATCCTCGATATCCTCTGGCATACTGACGGTGAACTCGATGGCGTCCGGGTCCCGGCCATGCTCATCAGCCGTGCGTTTCGCCAGGTCGAACAGGTCAGTCGGAACGCCGCGCGCCGGGAAGAATCCGTCGCCAAGCCGTCCGGCCCGTCGCGCGGCCGCTTTAGAATGACCGCCGACTATGATCGGCACCGTGCCATTCACGGGTTTGGGCTGCATGTGTGCGCCCTTGAATTGGAAGAAATCGCCGTCATAGGTCGGCATATCCGAAGACCAAAGCTCCCGCATGACGCCGACATATTCGTCGGTGGCACTGCCGCGCGCCTCGAACGGCGCGTTGATCGCATTGAACTCTTCCTCCATCCAACCGACGCCAATGCCCAGCAACACCCGCCCGCCGGTCATGAAGTCGAGTGTCGCGATCTGTTTTGCCGCGACCACCGGGTTGCGCTGTGGGACGATAAGGATGCCAGTGCCGAAATTGATCTTTTCGGTCCGTGCCGCGACATAGCTCATCCAGATCAGCGGGTCCGGCAACGGGATGTCGTTCTTGCCACCGGCCATCTTACCGTCATCCGTATATGGGTACTTCGATTCATAGCCTTCCGGAACGACAACATGATCGACCGTCCATGCGGACTCGAAGCCAGCGGCTTCCGCGGCCTGGACCAATTCGACGGCGTTCTCCGGCTTGGTGTAACGCGCCGTATTGCAATATCTGACACCGAACTTCATTTCAGCCTCGCACAGAGTTCGAACAGTTCCTCAATCGCCTTAATCTGATTACCCTGGGCAGACGATGGCACCAGGATCGGCGTCTTGATACCAGCGTCGTACCAAGCCTCAAGCCCTTCAAGGACCTTCGATGCCGAACCATAGAGCGTATTGTCCGCAAGCCAACGGTCGGAGAGGCACTTTGCGATCTCCTCCGGCTCATTACCATTCTCCATCGCCTTTTCAACGCCGGCCATCTCTTCCTCGTAGCCCGCTTCCTTCCAGTAGTTGCGGTAATTCGGTAAACGGGCATAGCTAATCAAAGTCTTGCGGTTCACGGCAGCAGCCTTCTCCTCATCGCTAAAGACGCATGTCGGGATCATGTCGCCGATGAAGAAACCCGGGTCCTTGCGCTTCACGTCCGGTACAACGGAAAGCGATTCGGCCATGTAAGACCGTGATCCATTGGCGAAGACCATGCCTTCGGCAATCTCCGCAGACAACGCGATCATCTTTTTCCGCAGCGTCGCAAGCGTGATCGGCGGCAATTCACCTATCATTTGGGCTTCGCGTGCGGTTTTCACAAATCCCCGAATATCCGAGAGGGGCTTACCCACCGTCACGCCGTAGCGCGCGTGCGAGGGCGCATGCGCGACCCCGATACCGAAGTGAAATCGCCCGCCCGACAGCTCATGGATGAAGGCGGCATGCTGCGCCAAATCGAGAGGCGAGCGGAAGTAAATTGGGCAGATTGACGTCCCGAAATGGATTCGATCCGTCGCCACGGCGAGGGCTGTCGACAGCGCCATGTTGTCACCGAGCGACGGCATGTAAATGCCGGCAAAGCCTCGCGCCTCTGCTTCCTTGGCAAATTCAAGAATCTTATGGCGTCGTCCGGGCACCGCCGCCAAAGAGATAGCTGGCATTTTGATAGGCATATTGTCGTCCCTCCTCTGTCATTCCCGCGAATGCGGGAATCCAGCACGGCGCCGGAAACTCTTCTGGATGCCCGCATTCGCGGGAATGATAGTCGGTTGCTTCGAAAATCCGGACGCCAACCTAACTATGAAA
>DJKK01000349.1 GCA_002434595.1 Alphaproteobacteria bacterium UBA6544
GGCGTCATCGATGGTTCCCAGCAACACAACCGGCCATTCAACAAGCCCCGTCACCTCGTCGAGCAGCGCCGAATCCTCACGGATAGCGAGACCCGCCTCTTGCGCCAGCGCGCTGAGGTCAGCATCGATTTTGGCGCGGCGCTCTGCCGGGTCTATCATAACTTTCGCATTCGCCAAACCAGCACGGTAGGTATCAAACGATGACACCGTAAAGGGCTCGGGCGCATGGAAACGGTGGCCACGTATGTGCGTCCCAAAAGCGAGTTTCTGCTCCCGGCCGAGGTCCACTTCGCCCGTTAGCATATGCCCCGCAAATACACAGATTACAGACTGAAGCGGTCGCACATAGCGAATTTCTGTTTCGGCCCAACGCATCGACTTCGGCCATGGTAAACTGCGGATTACATCGGGCACCAAAGCCGAGATCACGGCGACACTATCGGTCCCCTTCTTATCGACGACCGCGTACAGGAACGTACCTTTTTCGGTCTCACGTTCCTCCACTTCCGTTCCGTCCGGGAGCGAGCCTTTGAAACCGTTGATCGCCTTCTCAGGCGCATTGGCGCGGGGTCCCCGGCGCTCTTCGCGCACGTCCGGCTGCTTTTCAGAAAGGCCATCAACGATCAGGACCAAGCGTCGCGGCGTCGCATAGGCCTCTGCCGAGGTGAACTCGAGACCGGCCGATTTCAGGCCGTCGGTGACGAGCCTCTTCAGGTCTCCCGACGCGCGCTTTTGCATGCGCGCGGGAATTTCCTCAGAGAACAATTCGAGCAGAAGTTCGGGCATTATTCGACCTTCACGCCTCGGCTCTTTAACCACGCGGCGGCGGAACCCTTCGCGAGTTCGCGGACGCGCAGAATATACGCTTGGCGTTCCGTCACGCTGATCGCGCCGCGAGCGTCCAGCAAGTTGAAGCGATGGCTCGCCTTCAGACACTGGTCGTAAGCTGGTAACGCCAAACCCACCTCAAGAAGCGCCGCGCATTCCTTCTCGGCGTCTTCAAAATGGCGGCGGAGCGCGTCTACGTCCGCGTGCTCGAAATTATGCGCCGAATACTCGACCTCCGCCTGGTGGAAGACATCACCATAGGTGACACCATCGCCGTTAAAGTCGAGGTCGTAAACATTTTCCACGCCCTGTACATACATCGCGAGACGCTCGAGACCGTAGGTAAGTTCGACGGAAACGGGATCGCAATCGAAACCACCAACCTGCTGGAAATAAGTGTACTGAGTCACTTCCATACCGTCGCACCACACTTCCCATCCTAGCCCCCAAGCACCGAGCGTTGGGCTCTCCCAGTCGTCCTCGACGAACCGGATGTCATGCGCCATCGGGTCAATGCCGAGCGCGCGCAAACTGTCGAGGTAGAGTTCCTGACTGTTTTCAGGTGATGGTTTCAGTAGCACTTGATATTGGTAATAGTGCTGAAGACGGTTCGGGTTTTCCCCGTAGCGCCCGTCGGTAGGTCGTCGGGACGGTTGCACATAGGCGGCCTTCCAAGGTGCCGGCCCCAGCGCACGTAGCGTTGTTGCGGGATGAAAGGTACCGGCCCCAACTTCCATGTCGTACGGCTGAAGGATGACGCAGCCTTTGTCCGCCCAAAACGCGTGGAGCGATAGGATTAGCGACTGAAAGTCGGTCTTGGATGCAGAATTCTGTGTCACGGAGGCCATCGGCACGCCGAACCTGTCGGCTTTAGATGTGGCGCAACATATCGGCGCCCCGTCTATGAATCAATACGCCGTCAGCGGAAAAAAACGTTTCAATGGGGACAAGTCCGCCAACCGCACTTTATTTCGCCCTGATCAGGCACATGAGCGTCGCACTTGGGGCATTTCACCAAGTCGCCGATATTCTTAATTTTTGCCGACGTCAGTTTTCGTGAACTCGCAAGTTGCTCCTTCCGTCGTTTGTCCAACCGGCCAACTAATTTGAAGCCATACCAAACCGCAACGATGATCGCGGCAAGCACGATCAACTTAGTGAAGCTAAAACCAAACATTAGAGGACCTCAAACGGCGGACCTGATGGTCTCAAGCCATTCAGCTAGACTCCGAAACGACTCCAGGAGAGACGCTCTTCGACTGCCGCAAGACCTTGCGTGACATAATCATTTCGGCCGCCCAGAAATCTTTGAAGACTGAAGCGCCGCTGTGCGCCGACAACTTTGAGATTGACCTTTTCGCCGTAACGCTCCCGCATCACTGAGCGCAAATCCCCAAGACCATCAATCAACCCGAGCTCTTCCGCGCGTCGCCCCGTCCAAAATTCACCGCTGAACAAGACGTCTTCGTCTGCCGTCAATTTCTCGCCCCTACGCGTGCGCACGTATTCCTTAAACTGATCGTGGATATCTTCCTGAATGTCACGCAAACTTTCAATATCGTCAGGTCTCTCGGCAACAAAAGGATCAAGCATGCCCTTCTTGTGGCCAGATGAATGAACGCGACGCTCTATGCCTAATTTCTCCAACATTTCGGGAAACCCGAAGCCAGCGCTGATCACTCCGATCGAACCGACAATCGATGCAGGATCGGCGTAAATCTCCTCAGCAGCACAAGCGAGCCAATAACCCCCAGATGCGGCGACGTCCTCACAAAATGCGTAAACTGGGACTTTCTTCTCTTCCGCCAACTGGCGGATCCGTCCGGCGATCAGAGCCGCCTGGACCGGTGCGCCGCCTGGCGAATTGACCAATAGCGCCACGGCCACAAGCCGCGGCAGCCTGAAGACTCGTTCGATGGACGATGCCAATTCGGTAAGAGCGAGAGCCTGGCGGCGACCCATGCCCGGTGGGCCTATTACACCCGAAAGACGCAATACGCCGACCGTCGGGGCAGCTTCTATCCTGTCAGCAATACGCGAACCAATAATCGGCACGCGTCGCAATGTTTCTATCTTGGGAGCTTCTTCACTCATAACCCTCTACTTGGGAACGCAGCCACGCTTATCCAAGGTGTAAAACTAAAGATCAAGACCAACCCCTTCATTCAGCACATTGGCAGCAATATCGGTATAACTGCCATTCGGTTCATGCAGAACCAATCCGGGGCTGATCCGCATCGGAGTCGCAATCCCGACACGCGCCTGAACGAGTACGCGCTTGGGCGCCACTTCACGCTTTGGCCAGAGTGGAAAGACGACAGTCCCCCCGGCGCGTCCCCGCAAACGCGTCAGAATTTCATCGAGACGGTCGGCGCGATGTATCAATGTTATCG
>DJKK01000105.1 GCA_002434595.1 Alphaproteobacteria bacterium UBA6544
TTTGGCGAAGGCCTCGCCGATGCTTTTGACGTCGGTGCCATCTGAACCGATGGCGAACGGCGCATATTTCGACGGGAAATCCGCCAAGAAGCATGCCGTGCACGTCAGTCTCGTGGGAATGGAACTGACGATTCAGGCGGAGCGCGGCGAAAGGCTCGCGACATGGCCGCTCGCTAGCGTTTGCGCCGTATACGAAGACAAACACAAGTCATCGATGCGATTGAGGGTCACGTCGGCTTCCGACACCGCGCTGATCATCGAGGACCACAGCCTGGTTTCGCGGATAGAACCCTATCTTCCGAGAGCGCCTCGAAAACGCTCCGATGACAGTTTCACCTGGCTTCACGCATTTGGCGTGATTTGCGCGACGGCGATCGTCGCGGCCATCTTCTATTTCACGCTCCCATTGTTGACCCGCCCAATCGCGGACATGGTCCCGGTCGAATGGGAGAAGAAAATTGGCGTGACCGTCGTTGAATCGATTCCGGGTGCGAATCGCTTCTGCAATGATGGAAGCGGGCAAGAAAGCCTCGCAAAACTGACCCGATCTCTCAGTCGGGTCATGGATCTGCCTTATCCAGTATCAGTTACCGTTGCCCGGATGGACCTAAAGAATGCATTCGCTGCGCCGGGCGGCTTCATCGTAATCGGCCAGGAATTGATAGCCGAAATGGAATCACCGGATGAGTTCGCCGGAGTCTTGGCGCACGAGATGGCACATATTGCAGAGCGGCATCCGATTTCACGACTCATTCATGTTTTTGGCATCGGAATCTTGTTCGAATTGATGGTCGGGGGCGATGCCGCCGTCGTGGAGGCGTTATTGGAAGGTACCAGCCTCCTGCTCTTCCTATCGCATTCCCGC
The DNA here is from genome assembly GCA_002434595.1 of Alphaproteobacteria bacterium UBA6544. Taxonomy (GTDB): domain Bacteria; phylum Pseudomonadota; class Alphaproteobacteria; order UBA8366; family UBA8366; genus UBA6544. The sequence goes on from DJKK01000105.1 coordinate 866, forward strand.
GATGACGAACGCGAGGCCGACAAAATAGCTCGCGAAAGCTTGATTAGAGCTGGCTACTCGACACGAGGCCTAACGTCGTTCTTCGTCCGCATGCAATCCGCCTATGGCGGTGACAAAAGAGGCGCACTCGGCCCGATGTCATCGTGGCTAAGCACACATCCAAGCTTCGCAGAACGAATAGCTAGTTCACGTAACCAGAACGACGACGGAGGAAAGCCAGCTCTCTCGGACGCAGAGTGGTTTGAATTGAAGTCGATCTGTTACAACAACTTAAAGACGCGTCGGCGGTAGGATGAAACGATTAAGCCAACGTGATTTTCCGTTGAGTCATGTCGTTAATTTCGTCGATGCTGTAACCGAGCGAGCCGAGAATTTCGCGGCTGTGTTGACCGATTGCCGGCGAATGCGCCTTGCTGCCTACCGCCTCGAACGGCTGCAATCCGGGTACGTTCGGCAATGGCACCCGGCCTACGCCCGCATGATCGATCCATGAGACAAGGCCGGTCTCTCTTACTTGTGGGTGATCCAGAAACTCAACGTAACTGTTAACTCGCTCGTGCAGAATGCGCGCCTCCGTCAGTTTGGCAGACAGTTCGGCGCATGTCTGCCGCCGGAACGCCGCCAAAATCTCCGGCATGATTTCCGCCTCGTGTTCGACCCGCTGCGCGTTCGTCGCGTATTTAGGGTTCGCGCCCATTTCTCGCAGGCCCAATAGGTCACAGAGCTCTGGAAATTTGGCGTCGCGATCTATCAAAATTGTGATGTACCCATCACTTGCTTCCAGGACCCCTGCCGGGACACGTCCAACGACATAAGCCCCCTTCTCCAAGTGCACCATCATCATCCGGATGACGCCAAGACAAGCCGCGCCCTGCATGAGATTTGTCTCGATGAGACACCCATTTACTTCATCGCGCCGCGCGTATAGCGCTGTCGAAAGTGCCTGGAAGGCGTAGAGTGCAGTCGCCATATCGCAGATGACGACACCGATCCGGTGTGGAATGCTGTCATTGCCCTCGTTCACCGACATCAAGCCGCAAAACGCTTGCAGAACCGGATCCATGGCCGGCCGCTCACGCAACGGGCCACCATTGCCGAAGCCGGAAATGGAAAGATAGATCGCCCGGGGACAAATCTTTTTCACCTCGTCGTATGAGAAACCCAACCGTTCAGTAACCCCCGGTCGGAAGTTTTCAATGAAAACGTCGGCGCCATCCAGTAACTTGCGGAGTACTTCTTTTCCCTCCTCGGTTTTCAAGTCGAGGGCGACACTTCGCTTACCCAGATTAGCCGATACCGAGAAGGCGGAATGGTTGTCGTAATCGCGGCTAATAAAGCGGCCCCACTCTCCATCGAGCGGTTCGACCTTGACGACTTCCGCGCCGTACTGCGCCATCAGCATTCCCGCATAGGGGCCTGATACACCCTGGCTGATATCAACCACTTTAAGACCCGCAAACGGTGCATCGTATCCCATTTCTTCTCTCACCTCCCGCGTCTTCGGGCTTTCCCAGCCGCTTCAATATGCTATATGCCTCTACTAAGTTCGACGGCAATTCGGCGCCCGGTTTCCGCCAGCGCGAAGGAACCCCATGGACCTGCAATTCTCCACCGAACACACAGTGTTTCAGGACGAAGTCCGAACCTTTATAAAGGATAACCTGCCTCGCGACCTGCAGGACAAACGCCAACGCGGCCTCAGGCTAGAGAAAGAAGATGTCTTCCAATGGCATATCATTCTGCACGAGAAGGGCTGGATTGCACCGAATTGGCCGGTTGAACATGGCGGATGCGCCTGGGACCCTGTACGCAGATATATATTCGGCGAGGAATTGGCGCGCGCCCATTGTCCGCCGTTGAGCCCGTTCGGTTTGACGATGGTCGGCCCCGTCATCTACAGCTTCGGCAATCAAGAGCAGAAATCCCGTTTCTTGCCAAAAATTCTTTCCGGCGAAGAGTTTTGGTGCCAGGGCTATTCTGAGCCAAGTGCAGGTTCCGACCTTGCATCGCTTCAGACGAGAGCAGTGCGCGACGGTGATCATTTCATCGTCAATGGACAGAAAACTTGGACATCTTATGCACAATGGGCGGACTGGATCTTCTGCCTTGTTCGGACATCGAGCGAAGGCAAGCAGCAGGAAGGAATTTCGTTTCTGCTGATCGATATGAACTCACCCGGTGTCGAGTTCCGTCCGATCGTTACTATGGACGGTGATGCTGAAATCAACGACACATTCTTCGACAATGTGCGAGTGCCTGCCGAGAACCTGGTCGGTGTCGAAAACAAAGGTTGGACGTACGCAAAGTTCCTGCTGGGAAATGAGCGCTCCAGTATTGCCGAGGTTGGCCATTCCAAAGCCCGTTTGCGGCGACTTAAAGACATCGCTCAGGAAGAAAAAGGGGGAGGCCAGCCAGTGTACGCCGACCCGGATTTTCGAAAATCGATCGCTGAGTTAGAGATAAAGCTGAAGGCACTCGAGTACACGGAATTACGTTTTCTAATGGCAGATACCAAGGGCGAAGGTCCCGGCGCAGAAGTCAGCATGCTGAAGATTCGGGGGACCGAAATTCAACAAGAGCTTACGGAACTTTCAATGAAGGCCGTTGGCATGTATGCCCACCCCTACATGCCCGAATCGATGGAATATGGCTGGAACGAAGGTCCCGTTGGCCCCGACCTCGCGGCAGGACTGTCACCGGCCTACTTCAACGTCCGCAAGACATCGATCTACGGCGGATCTAATGAAATTCAAAAGAACATCATGGCTAAAATGGTGCTTGGGTTATGATGAAAACAAAGAGCACAACTGTCTGATACAGGGCTGAAAACATGGACTTTTCGCTTACCGAAGAACAACAATTGCTGAAGGATAGCGTCGATCGATTCGTTCGCGAGAACTATGATTTTGAAACGCGCCGCAAGACGGCAGCGACGAGCGAAGGCTTCACCGACGACCACTGGAAACAAATGGCCGAACTCGGCTGGTTGGCCGTCGCCTTACCGGAAGAATTCGGTGGCATTGGCGGCGGTGCCACGGAAACCATGGTCATCATGGAAGGCTTCGGGCGCGGATTGGTGTTGGAGCCGTTTTTTGCGACTGTCGTGCTCGGTGCAAACCTCGTTCAGCAAGCGGGCAACGACGCGCAAAAGGAAGACCTCCTGCCTAAACTCGCCGAGGGTAATTTGAAGCTTTGCTTTGCATATGCGGAAAGGCAGGCCCGCTTTGACCTGAACGACGTCGAGACCAAGGCTGAAAAATCGGATGACAGATATAGGATCAACGGCGCCAAGGGCGTCGTCTTCGGGGCCGCTGCCGCGGACAAGATCATCGTGGCTGCTCGCACTTCAGGCGACACCCGCGATACCAACGGCATCACCTTGTTCATTGTTGATTCGGACGCGGCTGGCGTCAGCCGACGTGATTACGTGACAAATGATGCGTTGCGCGCCTCCGAAATCGCCTTTGAAAATGTCTCCGTCGATGCCTCGGCCGTTCTTGGTGCAGTTGATAATGGATACGCAGTTATCGAACGGGTCGCGGAGTTCGCCGTCGCGG
>DJKK01000044.1 GCA_002434595.1 Alphaproteobacteria bacterium UBA6544
CATCTGGAGCCCGTCTGATGCCGCCGTCCCTGGGCGAGCTTTTTTCTGGAATGCCGGTCGACGGTGACGAGCCGGTCTTTAGGGAACCTTGGGAAGCCCACGCTTTTGCCATGGCTGTTCGGCTTTATGAAGCGGGCGTTTTTGAGTGGGCGGAATGGGCGGTAGCGCTTTCGTCGGAAATCGAGCTGGCCCAAGCCGCGGGTGATCCTGATCTCGGTGATACCTATTACCGTCATTGGCTAAATGCCTTAGAAACGCTCGCGGCTGAGAAGGGTCTCGTGGACGTTTCAGAGTTGACGATGCGAAAAGAGGCATGGCGGGACGCTTATCTCGCGACGCCGCACGGTCAGCCGATTGAGTTGAAGACTGGCGATTCGAGCTAATAGTTACCACTTAAGGCTCAATTTGATCGAACGGGCTCACGGATTTGGGAACTGGGGCCGGATTTTCATCAATGTTGTAACGGTCGATAGAGGCGCAAATATCGCTAGGGTGCGCGCAACGAGGAGATAGGAACGATGGCCGAGTTTGACTACGATATGTTCGTGATTGGCATTGGGTCCGGCGGCGTACGCGCTGCACGGTTTGCGGCGAATTTTGGGGCGAAGGTCGGCGCGGCCGAGGACTGTTATATGGGCGGTACCTGCGTCAACGTCGGTTGTATCCCAAAGAAACTATTCGTCTATGCTTCGCATTTTTCGCACGATTTTGAGGATGCGGCAGCATATGGTTGGACGGTTGGGGAGCCCCAGTTTGACTGGAAGAGCTTGCGCGACAACAAGGATACGGAGATCAAGCGCCTCAACGGCATTTACGAGAATATGCTTGCAAATGCGAATGTCGATGTGTTCAACGCGCGCGCAACTGTGGTCGATCCGCATACGGCAGATGTCGGCGGACAGAAGGTGACGGCAAAGTACATTCTCGTTGCGACCGGTGGCTGGCCTGTTGTTCCGGATATTCCTGGTAAGGAACACGCCATCACCTCGAACGAATTTTTCCACATGGAGAAATGGCCGGAACGCGCGATCGTGGTCGGTGGCGGCTATATTGCTGTCGAATTGACTGGTGTGTTGCACGGTCTCGGCACCAAGGTCACGCAACTGTATCGCGGTCTGCACTTCTTGCGTGGATTCGACGATGATGTGCGGTACCACCTGGCCGATGAGATGCGTAAACAAGGGATCGATCTTCGCTTCAACGCAAATGTCGCACGGATCGATAAGGACGGGGACGAGTTGGTCGTCGATTTCGAGGACGGCACCCAGATGAGAACGGACGTCGTTCTCTATGCGACGGGCCGTGCTCCGAACTCACGGGGCATCGGTCTCGAGGAAGCAGGTGTCGAACTCGGCAAGAACGGCGCGATCCAGGTTGATGAGAGTTTTCAGACATCGGTGCCTTCCATCTACGCTATCGGTGATGTAATCGACCGCGTTCAGCTGACGCCGGTGGCGTTGGAAGAAGGCATGGCGGTCGCCAATACGCTCTTCAACGAAAAATCCGGACCGGTGGACTACACCAATATCCCTACTGCGGTATTCAGCCAGCCCAACATCGGTACGGTCGGCCTGACCGAGGCACAGGCCCGGGACAAGCACGGCAAGGTCGATATCTACATTTCAGACTTCAAGGCGCTCAAACATACGCTTACCGGGCGTGACGAGCGTACCTTGATGAAACTCATTGTGCATCCGGAGACGGATGCGGTTCTTGGCGTCCATATGGTAGGACCCGAGGCCGGAGAGATCATCCAGGGTATCGGTATTGCGCTCAAGGCGGGCGCCACCAAGGCTACCTTCGATGCTACGATCGGAATTCATCCGACATCGGCCGAAGAATTCGTCACGATGCGTGAAAAGGTCCCGGATGAAGATCGCCGCGCCGCAGAATAAATCCCATGTGATGCAGTTAAGCTACTACAAAAAAAGTATTTTGCGATGCAGCAAAAACCCTTTTTGATTTATGCGGAGAGCGCGTACACTATGGTCTGAATTGATAGGGAAGCAGCGCTGAATGCTCTATTATCCTTACGAAATTCAGCGGCTTTGGGCCGCGCCGGTCCAGTTAATGGCAGACGGTGCGGAGGTTGCGATCAACAATCCATTCAACCCTTAGAGTTATACACCGGTGGGACGGATTGCGGGTTACGCGGTTGAACTGGTAGGGCATTTCACGCAGCGCTTCGGTAAACCGGAATGGAATATTGAGACGACCGAGATCGATGGGAAAAATCTGGCAGTCGATATCGACGTCGTGATTGCGCGAACTAGTACGTTTCAACAAACTGCTGGCGTCGCTGAAGTCCGGGAACTGTCTTGGCTAAAGAAACGCCATAAATTTGCTTCGGTGCGAAGAAACGAGCACTGACGCAAATGAACGATTCTCTTTGGATATTGAATCCGTCCGGGCAAACGAGCGCGGGTGCCTGGATCGATGACACCTTGTTGGCGCGGGTCGACGAGCGCGGAATGCGTGCTAAATGGCCGCTCGTCGCCAATTTTCCACGCCAGCGTGTCGAAGTTGTGCGAGGCATCGACCCTGCTGCTGAGGTCGCCCGGTTGTTCGAACTGCGGGGTTGGACCGACGGTCTGCCGATTGTGCCGCCGACGACTGGCCGGGTTGAAGAGATGCTGGACTATGCGCCGTTGTCGCGGGATGCGCAGGTGGGCGAACTCGATCCGCTGAAAGGATTGGCGACGGTCGAGAAGATCGCGATTAATGCGGTGATGGCCGGATGCCGGGCCGACTATTTTCCCATTATCCTCAGGGTAGTGGAAGCGTTGGCGGAACCCGAATTCAATTTGCGAGGCGTGCAGACGACGGACGAGAACGTCACACCACTGATTTTGGTTAACGGGCCCATCGCTCGGCAGATTGGCATGAATGACGGATTTGGCTGCCTTGGCCCCGGATGGCGGGCGAACGCCACGATCGGCCGTGCAATACGCCTCGTGATGCAAAATATTGGCGGCGGCTGGCCCGCGGTCGTCGCCTTCGCGGGTCTGGGTCAACCGGGTCGGTACACGCTTTGTTTTTCCGAGAATGATACACAGTCACCGTGGGATCCGCTCCATGTCGATGCCGGGTTTCAGGCGGATCAGAACGTCGTCACCGTCTTACGAGCGGAAAGCGCCATCAACGTGACGGGCGGCCTTGAAGAGGTGGCGAGCGTTATGGGGTCGGCGGCTTCCGCATTTTCATGGTTGCACGGCGGGATTGTCACCGTCGCGATATCACCGGCGACGGCAGCGGCGCTGGCGAAGAAAGGCGTTTCGAAAGAAGAAGCGCGTCAATGGCTGCACGAAAACGGCCGTATTCCCGCAGCTGCACTGGACGCACTTTGGATACGCCAGAACGTCGGAAAGGCGAAGGAATGGCCGGATTGGGCCGAGGCGGCAATCAAGGCAGGGGCGGTACCGCCGGTCGCATCGCCCGAGAACATCACCTTGGTGGTCGCGGGGGGTGATGTTCCGATCGCCCAGCAGGCCTATTTCCCGACTTGGGGTTATCCCGACTGCCGTATTATTAAAGAAATCACCTTGCCGTCCGGCTGGCGGCCGATCGAAGAGGAGACAAACTGATGAGACGACCTGGCGACCCATATGACGTGGTGGTGGTCGGCGGCGGTATGGCGGGCCTGACGGCCGCCCATCACGCGGCGTTGCGCGGAATGTCGGTGGCGTGCATTGACGAGAGCGGCCATATGGGTGGCCTCGTTATGAATGTCAGCAACATCGATGGATATCCTGCAATGGGGACAGTGTCAGGTGCCGAGCTGGCGGCGGGACAACTCGAGGCGATCCTGGAACTTGGTGTTGAGATCGTGCCGGATACGGCGACCGGTCTGTCGGTCGATGGCGATGTGAAAGTGGTTGCGACGGGGATGGGCGACCAACAAGCAAAGCATGTCGTCCTCGCCTCTGGTGCGCGACTGAAAAAACTGGGTGTTCCTGGCGAGGAAGCGTTTTTTGGTCGGGGTGTCTCGCAATGCGCGGATTGCGATGCAGGATTTTTCGTCGACCAGAAAGTCGTCGTGGTTGGCGGTGGTGACTCGGCATTGCAGGAAGCCCTGCATCTTGCGGGTTATGCAAGTGAGATCGTTTTGGTCACCCGCGGCAACGGGCTGTGCGCGCGCCAATCCTATGTTAGCTGCGCCGCGGGAAATCCGAAATTTTCCTTCCGTTGGGAAACCGAAGTGTCGGAAGTCCTTGGTGGCGACGGGGTGGAAAAGGTGCGACTTACGCCCGCTGGCGGCGGCGATGGTGAGGACTTGGATTGTAACGGAGTCTTCGTCTTTGTCGGTCTTGAGCCGAATGTGGAGTTCCTGCCATCCGAAATCGAACGTGACGGCGGTGGTTTTGTGAAAACCGATTCATCGTTCAAGAGCGGCGTCGATGGTGTCTATGCCGTAGGTGCGGTTCGTGCCGGATATTCCGGACAACTCGCCAGTGCGGCGGGAGAAGCGGCGTCCGTCGTGGCCATGCTGCCAATGGATTAGGAGATCGCGATGTCGACATCTCGCCTTTTATTCCCTGCGGAGGGGCTCGGATAGGACAAGATCGAGCCCTTTCTCTCGGAGATGGCGATGGTAGATGCCTATGTCGTGGGTATCGAGGCCATGCCAAGGCATCAAGATGCATGCGCGACCGGACTTGACGGTTATCAATTTCGGTTCGGATGCTATTGCCGCGGTCCGCAGCGAAGGCGGTAAGACAGCAGAAATCACCACCCAGTACTGAGAGTGTTCGCGCTAAATTACTGGTCGCTTGTGGTCCGGCGCGCTAAGTCTAAGCCATGAGCACGATAATCGAACCTGCCCGCGAAACCGAGGTCGTCGCGGAAACCGAAGTGCTGGTTCTGGGTGGTGGGCCCGCCGGCATTGCCGCGGCAACCGCCGCGGCACGGACGGGTGCCCGCACCCTCCTTCTCGAAAAATATGGCTTTCTCGGCGGTATGGGTACCGCGGCAATGGTAACCAATTTTTGCGGCCTGCACGCGAGTATCAACGGATCGGTGCAGCAGGTGGTGAGGGGTGTCGCGGATGACATCCTGGAACGGCTGGATAGGCTTGATGGATTGAGGGAACCGCACCCGGTCAAGGCAACCGGTGGTGGGCATGATATTGCGGCGCAAGCCTATGACACCTCGGCATACAAGATGGCCGCCGATGACCTCCTATTGTCGGCGGGCGTCGACATTCGGTTTCACAGCTTTGCAGTCGGCGTTGCGATGAACGGATCGTGCATCGATGCCGTGCTAGTCGAGACGAAGTCGGGCCGCAAGGCGATCAAGGCGGAAATATGCATCGACTGCTCGGGTGATGGCGACCTGGCCTATTGGTCAGGTGCTGCATGCGAGAAGGGCAATGCCAGCGGCTTCATGGCTTATCCGACGACGATGTTCCGGGTCGCCAATGCCGATGACGAGAAAATTCATAATGAAGGTAAGCCGAATCTCACGCGACTGATCGCTGAGGCCGGAGACGATTACGATCTGCCT
>DJKK01000137.1 GCA_002434595.1 Alphaproteobacteria bacterium UBA6544
CAATTGCGGAGCAGGCGCCGCTACTGGCACGAGACGGTCTCGTGCATCTCGTCATCAATAATTTCGCGATTATTGCATCGGATATCTTGGCACCTGTGGGTGCGCGGATGTCGATTGCCTGTTTCTCTCACCCACAGGTTCTGATCAAGAATGCGGTTCAGTTGAAGGCTCTACTGGAGCAGCCGTATCCGACGATGGCGATGTTAAGCTCGTTCGCCACGGGTAAAAGCGCTGGACGCCCGGAAGTCGAATTTTTGGGCGATCATGAAGAACAGATTTTTGGTTTCAGGACGGATAATCAATTGCCGCCAACGCCCAGATATCCATTGCGGTTCCCCGATATCAACACCTTTTTATTGGCATTATGCGCGGTTGTTCTTGGCAAGCCGCGTCGGGTTTTTCTTTTCGGATTCGATCAGCGTGTGGAAGACGATGACCCGTCGAAAGATAGCGGGCTGTATTACAAGGAACTTGATGAGCGGTATCATGCACAGGACAGGAGCGACCCGATCCTCCGTCAGCATGTCCGCGACTGGGTTCGCTGGGATGCGATCCAGGTTAACGAGGTCTCTGTCGTCACGCTTCGGATGCTCTCGCTTATGTTTAATATCGAGCTGCCGATGATATTTAACGTCTGCCCTGACAGCGCCTTAGAGGGTTTCCCGAAGATTGATGTGAACAAATTCGCTGAAATTGTGGCGCAATAGGTCCCGGGCTTAGCGATGGACATGTTGGTTGGGATTTTGCAAGAAAGATTGTGTGAACGTGCTTGGTTGAGCGAGGCGACGGAAGCTGGAAATGATCACTGATGAAGCGAAAACCGTTGAGGAACTGCGTGAGCAATGTTCTGTCTATGCTCAATTGCTCGAAAAGGTTCAGGGTTTGCTCTTGGAAGCACAGGCACAAATTTCGACGCTCGAGAAAGAGTGCGACCGCTATGGGTTGCATGTCAGCAGACAGGATGAGGAAATCACGCGGTTACGCCGGGACTGTCCATCTGCCGGAAGTACGGCGTCGTCGGGCGAAGCGAAACATTCACCTGAAATTACCGAGTTAGCGGCTGAAAATGATCGGTTGCGCCAGCGACTTTCCGATTTGAATGAGTATCTCGAGATTACAAGAGCCGATGGAAAAAGATTCTATCTTTGACGGTGTCACGGGTACGTCGGGTGTTCACTGTGGTGCGCAATATTTCGAAGGTGGACTAGGCGCTGCAAGCCGATCACGCATTGGAATTTTCCGTAATTTTTCATAGGCGGAATATGAAGCTTTGGAATACCGAAATTTTGTGCACGTTGGGACCCGCTTCCTTCAATCCGTGGGTGATCGAACGGCTGGAGGAATTAGGGGTCGGCATTTTTCGTATAAATCTCTCGCACACGAAGGCAAACGAACTTTCAAAGCTTATTACAGACATCCAAGCGTGTACCGATGTACCGATCTGCCTTGATACCGAGGGCGCTCAGATCAGAACCGGGGATTTTAGCGAAGAGCGGATCGAACTTGTCGAAAACAGCGTCGTTCTCGGATTCCGCGAGTGTGTTGAAGGTGGCTCTGACGGTTTCAATTTCTATCCCGCCAAGATCGTAGATGTGCTCCAAGTCGGTGATTTCATCAGCATTGATTTCAATTCTGTCCTCGTTCAAGTAACCGCTCAAGATGCCGATGGCGTCGCCATGCGCGTCATTAACGGCGGTATGATTGGCCGCAATAAAGCCGTCACAGTCGATCGGGAAATTTTGCTCGACCCATTAACGGAAAATGATCGAGAAAGCCTCGCGATAGGGCGCCGATTCAAGCTGCGACATTTTGCGTTGTCCTTCGCAAGTTGCCGGGACGACGTTGAATTGATCAGAACGCTCACGGACGAGGGGGCCTTCATCATCTCAAAGATCGAGTCTCTGGCAGGTTTGTCGCAGCTGAGTGAAATTGCGGAAGCATCGGATGCTTTGCTTATTGATCGGGGAGATTTGTCGCGCCAGGTTCCGTTAGAACGAATTCCAGAGGTTCAAAAGGCAATCATTTCCACTGCAAAGGGGATGGATCGCAAGGTTTACGTTGCGACCAACTTATTGGAATCCATGATTAATTTACCATCGCCAACGCGCGCCGAGGTGAACGACGTCTACAATACGCTCGTCGACGGCGCCGACGGTTTGGTTTTAGCTGCAGAGACAGCGATTGGCGCATATCCGATTGAATGCGCCTCAATGATCGTGAAATTGATTCGTAACTTTGAGAGCCCTGAAAAGGCGGATCCCCTTGAGTTCCCGTCCGAACCAATTTCGCTTCTCGTTGAACCACACGGTGGACGTCTGGTTCAACGCCATGCGAGCGATGCGGAACGTGAACAGGTTACCGGACTACCACGTCTAGTAGTATCTGACACAACACTTCTTGATTGCGAGCAGATAACCCACGGAACTTATTCCCCTGTATCCGGCTTTATGGGGCGACAGACGTGCATGGGCGTTTTGAGAGAGAATCGTTTGCCAGACGGCACCATTTGGACCATGCCGATCCTGCTTCCGGTTCCAGACCCAGACGACGTGATTAATTTTGGCCCGGGTGACCGCGTCGCGCTCTCAGACCAAGGCGGTGCCATCTATGCGACGATCGACGTCTCAGAAATCTTCTCAATGGACCTCGATACGTTAGCGGCAAGTTGGTTTGGGACGTCATCTATCAATCACCCGGGCGTCGCCAGATTGTTCGCTCAAGGCAATCGCTTTGTTGCTGGAGAGGTTTCGCTGATTCGAAGGTTGCCGTCACCTTATCGCCACTATGAACTAACACCGGTGCAGTCTAGATTTGTCTTCGCACACAAAGGGTGGTCGCGCGTCATCGGGTTTCATACTCGCAATCCCGTGCATCGCGGGCACGAGTATATTCAGCTCCGTGCCCTTAGAGAGACAGGTGCGGATGGTCTGTACATCAATCCTGTAATTGGCCCGAAGAAACTTGGCGATTTCATGCCTGGTCCTATTATGTTGAGTTATCGAACGATCTTGGATGCTGGTATATATCCGAAAGGGAGGGTCGTCCTCGGCAGTTTTGCGTCTTATTCGAGATACGCCGGTCCACGCGAAGCGATTTTTACGGCTCTTTGCCGAAAGAATATGGGATGTAGTCATTTTATAATTGGCCGCGATCATACTGGCGTGGGCAGCTACTATGCGGCCGGTGCGGTCCGTTCCTTGATGGATGATCTCGGAGATTGCGGGATCGAACCTGTATTTTTCGACACGGTTGGCTATGACGCAGGTTCCGGCCTTCACGGTATTTTCGACGAGACCGAAGATGTGAACAGAATTGATGGTACCCATATTCGGAATGCCCTTCGAGACGGAGAAGCTGTGCCCGACTGGATGATGCGGGAGGTTGTTCAAGATGTGTTAAGAAATGAATGTGGGCAGTCGTTGTTCGTGGAATGAAAAGGTAATAATATTTATTTCAATAAATATTATTTTATCTATTTATAATAAAATAATAATATATTTTTATTATAAATAATAAAATAAAATCAATTTTTATTTTCGTATCAATATAATAGTAGGCTAACGGCCCGAATTCCTTATGGATGTTTGGCTCATAATTTGCTTAATACTATGTGTATAGGGTGGGCAAAATAGAAACCCATAATGATTTGTGGGAGTAAACGATGCCATCTGTTATTACTTCTGACGATGAAGTGACGCGTTTCGTTGTCGGCTATTTCCAAAAGGTAAACCAAAAGCGTGAACTCGACACCGAAGAATTGCTTACCCTCGACTATTTTGCGGGGGAACTAATCGATTCCTTTGGCGCAATCGAAATGATCAACTCGATAGAAGATAGTTTTGATATCCGTTTCGAGCCGACTGATTTCGAGAACCCCGACTTCAAGATCGTCGAGGGCCTTATTGGAATTATCCAAGCGAAGCGCGCCTGACATATGTCCATCGGTGACTATAACGAAGACGACGTTTACGAAGCACTGCGCGAGACGGGAGTAAATGAGGAGGACCTCATTTATATGCCATCTGCGCTATTTGCTCTGGGTAAGATGACGGATACGCCGCTCCGGGAAATTCCGGATCGGATTTATAAGGCCGTGCGCAGCGTGATCGGGAGTGAGGGCACGCTTACCGTTCCAGCATCTTTTGATGACTACGCTCGGTTCGGGACACCATATGACACCCGGCGCAGCAGGGTCGATCCCGGACAGGGAGCCTTCAGCCAATTCATTGCAGATCTGCCGACGTCATTCCGCTCGTATTGTCCCTTGAATGCCGTTGCGGGTATTGGTCCGGATGCGCAGGAAGTCTGCCATGGTTGGACTGGAGCTTCGTATGGCGCCGGATCGGCTTGGGACATGTTTTACGAACGTGATGCGACGTTTCTGTTCCTCGGTATAGCGCCTAACCAAGCGTTCAATTACGTTTACTACATTCAGCAACGTTTTGGCGTTCCTCACTTATATAACAAACTCTATGCCGTTCCCGTCTACGAAGATGGTAAGAGTATCGATCTGCCAATCACGTCCGCAGTGCGATATCTCGATGGGCGATACCGAATACGGGAAAATGTCGAGAAATTCGAAGCGGATTTGCGTCAGAAGGGGATTATCCGTCAGGTCTCGCTCGGACGCGGTACGGTATACATGATGCCGTCCGCAAGAGAGGTCTTTAACGAAGGAATCGAGAAGCTTCGGCAAGATATTTTTTATTTCCTGGCTGAACCTCCCGCATTTGTCCCGGGTGAAATTCCAACGGACGGCGCGACAGGCGAGATGAAAACCGACCGGGACCGGTTCGCATTGAGTTAGGGCGTTGAAAGGGTCGAGCTCCGCATGAAAGTTAAATATTACAGCCACGCGACATTCCAGTTGCACGGCGATCGTGGTGGTCGGTTGTTAACGGACCCGTGGCTGTATAACCCGATTTACGGGCATATGATCTGGCAGTTTCCGGAATGTCCGGTGCCCCGAGCGGAATATGTCGATCAGGATGTTCTCTATATCTCACACGACCATCCGGATCATTTCTGCAACCGAACGTTGGAACTATTTGCGCGCGAAATTCCAGTGTTGATTCGGCAGTATGACAAGTCGATTAGAATGCGGGAACATCTGAAGCGGTTGGGCTTTATCAATGTAATCGAGATATCCCATCGCGAAACGGTAGCGCTGCCGTGTGGTTTGACGGTCACGCTCATAGCCGACCCAGATAGCTCGGATAGCCTGCTAATCGTGACCGTTGGGGTCCATACGGTTCTCGATCAGAAGAACTGCATACTGACGATGGTGA
>DJKK01000307.1 GCA_002434595.1 Alphaproteobacteria bacterium UBA6544
GGACTGCCACCTTCTCCTCGGTCGGCGCATAGAGAGGCAGGCCATCCCCCCAACCCTGCTCCAAGGCATATTCATTCCACGTATCGAAATCGAGATCCCCTATCTCGACGTATTCAGTGTCGGAAGCGTCAGACATTGGCAATCCGCAATGAAATGGCCTCCGTGAAACCGAACGTCGGGATAATCGCCGAATGCTTACCCGGCCCACCCGCGACCAGTACCTGAATATCCTCCGGCGAACGTGTCAGATAATACTTCCCGTTAACCGGCTCCTGTTCGCGGTCATTTTCGTAGTTGGCGCGGTTCTCGTCGGACACCCGGTTGACCGCAACAGCGGAATCTTCATAAAGCTTCTGCTGAATGTCCGTGATGCTGAAACCATCACGATGAATTGTCTGCGCATGCTCCGGACCAAGCGCCACCGTGAAGGGTGCAGTTCCGTATATCAGATTCGACCCGGGCTGCGAGACAGTGCCCGCAATAGTTGTCAGAATTCCGTCCCCGGTCGTACTCGCGTGATCGTTCACGTTGTGTGGCGGCTCGCACGGCAAGACAGTCACAACACTATCATCTGCCGCAAAACCACGTCGCACGTGATAGGGCTCCCAGGGGCTCTCTTCCTCATTTTCGCCGAAACAGAAGGCGTATTTCGCGGGCGAGCCTTGGGTCGAACGGTCCATCATACCTGGCTTCGCACCGCCAACATTCAATAAGGTCAATTGCACCGCGCGCCCGATTGTCGCATTTGCCCGGTGTCCCTGACCAAAACAATTGCTGCCGCAGTTGATCTCGAGATTAGCACGAATCGAACCGTTGAGAATAACGCCAGGCGCGCAGGGGTGTGTGGTCGCCAGCGTGCCGTGGAGGTTGTAGTCCGGTTTCAGAAGTGCGCGGACCGTCGATACCACAACCGGAAAATATTCCGGTTTGCATCCGGCCATAACGGCATTGGCTGCGATACTTTGCAGGGTCGGCACAACCCGACGAGGTGGCATCGAATCAAACGGCTCATTATCACCCCTGCAGGTTTCGACGAAGGCTGCAACCTTGTCCTCCGTCGGCACCATCAACGGCATACCGTCGCTCCAGCCTTGCGCTTCGGCATAGCCGTTCCATTGGTCGGCGTCGAGGTCACCAACCTCAATCACCTCACTCTCGGTAAGGTCCGTCATATTTCAATCCCTGTGCCCGCACCCGTTACTAGGGTACGCGGCTATCCGCCGACCGCGCCCTCCAATTCGGAGGAAGCGACACCGATACGTTCAGCAAGTTCTTCCTCATTCAGGCCACCAACCGGATGCTTGACGATCAGCAGTTTAGGATCCGCCTTGCGGGCCTTGGCCTGTGCGCGCACCAGAGGCAGGAAGGTTTCGGTGATGACGATGTAGGTTTCAACGCCGCGTTTTTCGAGTTCGATACTGTCATGGAAACTCCACGACGAGCACGACCCTCAATCGGCAAGAGCGACGATCGCCCCCTTGTAGCTCGCAGCAACCTCATCGTAGAGTTCTTCCGGTGCCGGCTTCGCCGCGCTGTCCTTAAAGAAATAATCGATGTTGTCCGTTGAGCGGTAAACCCCCATCTTGGCCTTCACGCCCTCAAGCAGTTCGCGCGCATTAGGCTTCGAATTCGAGATAATGGCGATGGCATCCGTTTTCCAGTCGGTCGACAATTCGACCGCTGGACTTTGATTGTTGTCGCCTTCCTCGAGGCCGAAAGCCGGATTCACAATCCGCATGCTTTCCTCCTGATCGGTATATTTATGATTTACTAACGAGGAATATAGCGCGTAAACCGCATTGTCCCAAGCGCCAGAAGCCGCACATTCCTGATCTAGATCAACACAACCGGAGCGGAACGATGCGGCTCGCAGGTAAAATGACGATTTTTATCGGCGGCGGACAAACGCCAGGGTCGAGCGCAGCGATCGGTAATGGGCGCGCGCCGGCGCTGCTCTTCGCCCGGAAAGGTAGGAAGGTTTGCTGCGTCGACCGCAACTTGGAATTAACGCAAGAAACAGCCGACCAAATTGCAAGCGCCGGCGGCACAGCGACAGGCTAAACGGCCGATGTCACCGATGGAACGGCACTGGAATCTACTATCCGCGGATGCGCTGAAGAATGGGGACGTCTCGACATCTTGCACAACAATGTTCGAATCAGTGTCGAAGCCGGGGCGATGCTCCTCTCGAAGCTGTCTCGACCGACGCCTTCGAACGCATCTTCGAGATCATTCTTATTGGCACAATGCTCGCCTGCAAGCATTCCTTGCCAATCATGCGGGCGCAGAAATCAGAGGCGATCGTCAACATTTCCTCCGCCTCGGCCCACTGGACAGGCCACCCCACAGTGCTTTATCCGGACTCAAAATGGCAATGGTGAATTTCACGCGGCAAATTGCCATCCAGAACGCCGATTCAGGAGTTCGGATCAATACTATGCTACCAGGCCTGATGGACACGCCAATGGCAGTCGACCGTCGGATGAAGGCGACCGATCGCACGCGCGATGACGTTGCAGCCGAACGCGATGCCAAGATTTTGCTTCTCAACAAGATGGGGACGGGATGGGACGTTGCGAACGCGGCCCTCTCCCCGGTGTCGGACGAAAGGGGTTTCAACACCGTTGTGGAACTGTCCGTCGATGGCGGATCCATGGCTCGGGTCGGCTGGACGTATTTCGACTCGCTCCCGCTGGTATGCTTTACTGCCCCCTCGATCCGCAAACTGGAGAATTTCCATGAAGTTCGGTTGGCTGACTCTCTCTCTTTCCCCGTCGCCTGAAGAGGACGCGATACGTATCGAGCAACAGATTGCACAAGTACAGGAAGCTGAAGCACTTGGTTTTCAGGACGTCTGGCTGACGGAACACTACTTCACCGGCGAAAGCGTCTACAACGATGCGCTGACCTTCGCATCGGCATTGGCGGTGAAGACCGAACGCATCCGCATCGGGTTCGCCGTCGTTCAGATGCCCTTCCATCACCCGGTACGCCTCGCCACGCAGCTCGCCCTCATCGACAATCTGAGCGGCGGTCGGATCGATGTGGGTGTCGGCAAGGGTACCGTTTACAACGAGTACGAATTCGTTGGTCACGGCCTGCGCAGCAGCGACAGCCGAAAGCGCATGGAAGAGGCAACCGAAATTTTAAACCGCATTTGGACGGAATCGCCCCTGACCTACGAAGGCGAATTCTACAACGTCCACGTTCCCTCCCTCCGGCCGAAACCGGTCCAAAAACCGGGGCCACCCCTCTGGCGCAGCGTTATCTCTCCGGGCTCCTTCACCGAGTGTGGAAAGCTTGGCATCCCAATTCTGACAGCGCGGCTGCCGGTCGATCTCATTAGGGAACGCTGGGCGCTTTATGAGGCAGGGCTCAACGAAGGGGGACATGACGGTGCTACACAGCAACGCCTGCTCGATCAAAGTGCCCTTTGGCGCAACGTCTATGTAGCGGAGACTGACGCTCAGGCTGAGGACGAACTGGCCGATCTGCTGCGCCACACACGCGAGCATATGATGCATGTCCGCGAGGCCTACAATCCTGACGACTTCGAAATTGATCCTGGCATGCTAAATGCCTGGACGGACCCCGCGGTACCAGACACGGAAGCCATTCCCTACGTATTGGAAACCGGATCACTTTTCGGCTCCGTTTCCCGCGTGAAGGAACAGGTCGCTGAGCTGCGTGACGTCGGTGTGCGGCACCTCTTGTGCCAGACCGGTTTCGGCGACATGAGCCATGAACGAAATCTCGAATCGATGCGCCGTTTCGGACAGGAAGTCATGCCCGCCTTCACGGACATGAACGTGGCAGCCGAGTAGATGGCGATCCAGCGTTTTGGGAGAAGCAACGAACATGGCGCACTCATCAGCCGTGGCGTCATTCATGACGGAACGTTGTTTTTGTCCGGCGTTACCGCAAACGACCTGTCGGGCGACACCTCGACACAGACCGAAGCAGTCTTGGCCAAAATCGAATTCCTTCTTGCCGAAGCGAAGACTGGGAAGGACAACCTGCTAACGGTGCACATTTGGCTTGCGGACATGGCCGACTTTCCAGCGATGAACGCGAAGTGGAACGCTTGGGTCGATCCTAAAAAGCCACCAGCACGGACCTGCGTCTCGGGTCAACTTTACCATCCCGACTGTCGCGTCGAAATCGCCGCAACCGCCATTGTCGAGGGTTGACGATATGGAGACCGAAAGGTACGGCATTATCAACGGGTCAGGTCGCCCTTCTATCTGCCTCGGGATGGCGCGCGGCGATTGGATGAGTTCCTGTACCCTCGCGACTGACCTCAGCCAAGATATCAAGGGCCAGACGCGGCAAATTTTCGACGTCTTCGACGAACATCTCACCGTTGCCGGTACGGATCGCTCGAAGATTTTATTCGCGCAAATCTGGCTCAAGCGGATGTCGGACTATGACGGTATGAATGCCACCTGGAACGATTGGATAGATCCGGACCACCCACCCGCGCGCTCCTGCGTTCGTGCGGATATGGCGAACCCGAACCACCTCATCGAAATCCGCATTACGGCGGCCAGAATCAGCTGATCATGCCGCGCCTCTTGATCGAGGGCGTCTCTGTCGTGCCAATGGATCAGCGCGATGGCGTCATTGAGAACAGTGTCGTCGCCATCGAGAATGTACCGCATTACCCATGTCGGTGATGCCGCTTCTTTCGCCCAGAAGGCTTTTGCCGCCGACAAGGCGATCTCCGCCAGAGACCGCGCGGTGCTCCCAGGTCTCATCAACACGCATATTCATCTGACCGGCGCCTACTTGAAGCGCATTACGTAAGATACGCCGGACCGCGCCGGCTCGGGCCTGATCAACTGGGCGGTCCCGATCCTCGCCGATTGCCGCGATCCACAAGACACCTATTGGGGCTGTTTGGCGCACGCGGCGGTGATGGTGATGAGCGGTACGACGACGCTCGCCAACACCTCGCATAAGGAAACGAACGAATTCGCCTGTTGACATCGTTCCGTAACCAACCTCATCGCGTCGAGATGAATGTCCGTATTTTTTCTGGCAATTCTCTGAAATCTGCGAAGGCCACATCATGCGCCAAAGTGTCGGGGGGCTCGCTCCGGTACCCCTCGGTATATAGAAAGAACGGGTAGCCGGCGGCGTCGGCCGCCGCTGCATCCACTTCACTGTCGCCAACATAGATGACCGGAGGTTCGCCGAGCTGCCGGGCCGCCTCATGCAGGGGTTCCGGGTGCGGCTTGCGTACCTGCAACGTATCACCGCAGACCACCGCGCCAAAGAGATCCGCCCACTCATGGGCCGCTAATAGAACGTCCGTCGGTGCGGTCGGCTTGTTGGTGCACAGCGCGAGGCGATACCCTTCCGCCGCGAGAGCTCGCAGGGTCTCATCTACATGCGGAAAACGTATATTGGTCTCTCCCGGTGCCGCGGCATAGAGCACAGAGTAACGGGCGAAGTTCCCAGCAAAGGTTTCTGGATCGAGCGCGTCGCGAGCGCACAACATCTTCTCCACGAATACCTTGGCCCCATTGCCGATATATCTGCGCGCCTCTTCCGTGGTCATCGGCCTCAGTCCCAGCTCGGACAGCAGGGTATTGCCAATATCGCGCAAAACCACTGCACTATCGACCAAAGTGCCGTCCAAATCGAATATGATGGAAGTCATTCTTAATCCGTTGATTCAATCTGATCCACTAGATCAAATCCGGGCCGCGCGTTCAAACGGAAGGCCACTCGATCCCTATAAAATATTGCATGCCCCCTACTACAAATCGACGATGTCGAACAACTCCATCCAATCGTATGATCCAATTCTAAATTGGATTGAAGGATATGGATCATGGTCGACATCATCGATATCAAAGAGCTTACCGGGCACATCAAACCCATTGCGAACGCGGCCTGCACACGACGGAAGACGAGGTATTCGAAGCCTCCCGCTCGCTCGGCGTAGGTGATTTCAAGAATGCCGACCGATATTTCGGCGGCTTCAATGGCAATGCCGGTTGGGAGCGCCATCCGTCCGGGGACGAGTTGGTACACGTCATCGCGGGTGCGACGTAATTCGACTTCATCGTGAAGGATGAAACCGAGACGTTGCAACTCGCAGCGGGTAACGTCGTGATTTCGCCGAAAGGCTGCTGGCACCGCTTCCGTTCCGCCGACGGTGTGACGCTGATGACAGCGCCCCCGAAAGGCGAAGAACCTCACCTGTTCGTGGACGACCCGCGGGAGCCCTAAAACTCTTTAGCGAAATAGCGGACGGTTTTGCCGCGATCGATTAGCTTGGCTGAGCCGACTTAATTGAGGCCCGTTTTGTCATGGTACACGTCAGATTGTGGATTGGGCGGCTTGGCCTTGATTTGGCAGCCGATGCGTTGGTACCCGGTCATCCGGGCTCGCTCGAACGGATCATTATATCATCCCGACGCCGCGCCCTGCCCCCGAAGATCGGCCGAGACGATGATGCGATCGACATAGACAAACGTGTCGTAGCATTCCGAGAACCAGTTAAAAATTGGGATTGTCCTAGGGTGCCGTCTGATCGAATGCAACCAAGAGCGCCTGGCTCCCATATCGCAATCAGAAACTTCCAACTCTCCGGCGTGAGACAGGACTTTTCTTGCTGATGCAAATTTTTCAGATCCCGCAACGCATGGCCGGTTGCGTCGCGATTGCGTCAATATCGATCGGTGGCACCCTCACCCCCGGTTAGATTAAGTCGTCCATTATGTTGTAACCGACGGCGCGGCCGATTCCCTGGCGGAAGCCTTCAAGCCGCAGAACCTGTCCCGGAGCGATGTTGCAGAGGTTCACGTCACGCCCGAATGTAGCTACCAGTTCCGCGTGCTGTTTTGGGAAGCGATAGGGGTCGGCCTCGATAACGATGCGGTCGAACCAGTTTTGCTCGCGCAAATCCGCAAGCCCGGTCGGCGAACTATCCGCTAGCATGTCGATCTCGCTCTGCTCGACGATGACGTGATCGATACCGCACTCGGCGACAGAATGAATGACTGCGCCCAACTCATCGAGTTTCATAGGCTCGGTCGGCGCCTTGCGGCCAAACTCATAGACGATGTCGAACCCGGCCTTCTGGAAACGCTCGATGATCGTCTTGCGTTCGTCATCCTCAAGCGTGATATAATTCTCGGAGACTTCGAACCCCATCAACTCCTCGCGCCGCAATAGGGCTTCAAGCCCTTCAAGCTCCCTCTTGGCATAGGCGTATTCGAAAAGCATACCGCCCGCAAACGGATGACAGTCGTATTCGCGGTAGAGCTTAGCCGCCTTCTTCACGGCCTCTTCCGGCAGAAGAAGGCCGTTCATCGCATAGATCTTGGCGTGATCGATGTAATCGGCCGCGCATTCCAGCAGGCTCTCTATACCGCCGGCGCCACCAGTCCAGCCCATCTCGTCCGGGCCAAAGTCGATCATGGTAGTGAGGCCGCGTTTTCGCGGCTTTCTCTCGCGCAGCGGCAACTCGAACGCCATAGATGCCTTACTCCTCGCGTCCGGCGACCATGCGAAGGGGCGTATAGACGATCACCGTCTCTCCGTTCTGATTTTTTACTTCATTCCGGGTGCGCACCAATCCTCGATTTCCCTTGGATGTCTGGCGTACCTCGAGGACCTCGACCTCGACATGCAGAGTGTCACCGACAAAGGTTGGCCCCTTCACGTCCATCTCCATATGCAGGAAAGCGAGGCCCGTATGCTGCATCGTGGACTGCACGAGCAGCCCCTCGGCGATCGAATAGGCCAGCGCCCCCGGCACCGCCCGGCCGCCGCGCACGGCGGATTTCTCATCGATATAGACAAGATTGTTGAACATCACCTCGGTCATGCCGGTAGTGTTGATGAAATTGACCAGATCGGCCTCGGTAATGCTGCGCCCGATGGTCTGGAAGCGGTCGCCCACTTCGTAGTCTTGCCAGCAGAAGCCAAGGCCAACGGTGCGAAGTTCCGAATTCGTGGACATTGTCGTTTCTTTCTTCAGTAGGAGCGCGGCAGATCGAGGACGCGCTCGGAGATGTAGTTCAGTATCATCTGCGGGCTAACAGGGGCGATACGGGAGATCATTACCTCGCGCAGCAGACGCTCAACGTGGAACTCCTTGGCATAGCCCATGCCACCATGGGTCATGATGGCCTGGGTGCAGGCCTTGAAGCCGGCCTCGGCACCGAGATATTTGGTCGCGTTGGCTTGGGCGCCGCATTCTTGCCCAGAGTCATAGAGACGCGCCGCCTCCATCGCCATCAGTTGTGCCGCCTCAAGTTCCATCCAACATTCCGCAAGTGGGTGCTGAATGCCCTGGTTCTGGCCGATCGGGCGGTTGAAGACGACCCGGTCGCGGGCGTATTGCGCAGCACGTTCCAGCGCCTGCTGGCCAATGCCGATTGCCTCGGCGCCAACCAGGATACGTTCCGGATTAAGGCTGTGAAGCAGGTAACGGAAGCCCTTCCCCTCCTCGCCGATCAGGTCTTCTTCCGGGATCGGCAGCCCGTCAATGAAGATTTCGTTCGAGTCAACTGCCTTGCGGCCCATCTTCGGGATGCGGCGCACGTCACAATAGTTCCGATCGAGGTCGGTGAAGAACAGGCTGAGCCCGTCGATCGGCTTGGCGCAATCCTCCTGCGGCGTGGTGCGGGCAATCAGCATTATTTTGCTAGCAACCTGTGCCGTCGAGGTCCAGATCTTGCGGCCACTCACGACCCAGCCTTTATTGGTTCGTTCGGCACGCGTCTGCAGATTCGCGGTATTGAGACCGGAATTCGGCTCGGTAACACCGAAACAGGACTTATACTTCCCAGCGATCAGATCCGGTATCCAACGCGCCTTCTGCTCCTCCGACCCGAAGACCGAAATTGGATGTGGGCCGAAGATGTTCATGTGGATGGCCGACGCGGCACTCATGCCGCCCCGCGTCTTCGCAACGGTTTGCATCATGATAGTGGCTTCCGTCACACCGAGGCCGGCTCCACCGTATTCCTCCGGCTGGGCAATCCCAAGCCAGCCACCATCCGCCATGGCGCGATAGAACTCTTCCGGAAACTCGCCGCTCTCGTCATGTTCCAGCCAGAAGTCATCCTCGAATTCGAGGCAAATCTTCTCGACGGTCTCGCGGATCGATTCCTGATCTTGGTTTAACTGCGATGCCATAGCCTACTCCACCTGTCTCATGCACCGCCATCTTGGTGACGCGCGGCGTAACACTAACTTAGCTTACGGCGACGGAAATTCATCCGCCGCGACAAGCCCGGAGCCACGGTATGCAGAAGCCACTCGAAGGAATCAAGGTTGTCGAACTGGGTATTGTCCTCGCAGCACCCTATTGCGCGTTATTGCTAAGCGATCTTGGCGCCGATGTTATCAAAGTCGAGTCGCCAGAAGGCGATGAGACGCGACGCTATCTACCGTTCGTGAAAGGCAGCGAGTTTTCGTCCTTCTCGGCAGCGATCAACCGCTCGAAGCGCAGTATCTCGCTCGACCTCAAGAAACCCGAGGCGGTCGAGGCATATCTCAAACTGTGCGAAGGGGCGGACGTGGTGCTTGAGAATTTTCGGCCCGGTGTTTCTGACCGCCTCGGCGTCGGGCCCGAGGCGGTCAAGGCGGTCAATCCAGACGTCGTCTACTGCGCGATCTCTGGCTTTGGCCATAAGGGACCCCGCTCTGGCGACGCGGCAATGGATTTTTTCATCCAGGCGTTCTCCGGCCAGATGAGCATGATCGGTCACGAGGACGGACCGCCGGCCCGAATTGGCGGGCCGATGATGGACATCACGGCGTCCCTGCACGGGGCCCTCGGCGTAGTCGCTTCTCTTTTCAAGCATGGCCGCACGGGAGCCGGCTCCCTGGTACAGACATCGCTGCTTGAAGGACAAATCGCCAGCCTCTGTTATATGTGGCCGGCAATGCAGGCAACCGGTCAACCGCCGGGACGCATGGGCCGGGGCCATCCGAATTTTTGTCCCTACCAGACGTTCGAGGCGAAGGATACGGACATCGCTATCGCGTGCCTCAACGACCGGATGTTCCGCAACCTCGCCAAGACGATCGGGCAACCGGAACTCGCCGACGATCCGAATTTCGCAACCAACGCGAAGCGAGTCGAGAACCGGCCGGAGACCGAGGCGATCGTCAAAGCGTATGTCTCCCAACGCACGGCGGAAGAAGTTGCGGCCGCGTTGCGAGAGAACGGTGTGCCGGCAACCCCCGTCAACACACTCGATCGGGTGCGGGCGGACCCGCAGGTCGAAGCGCTCGGTGGCATGCTGACCATCAATCAGCCGGACGTCGGCGAGATCGAGCTGGCACATCAAGCAATCTGGTTCGACGGCGAACGCGCGGAGGCCGAAGGCCCTGCCCCGAAACTGGGCGAACACAGCCGTGAGATATTACGTGAAGCGGGTTACACCGAAGCCGCCATAGATTCTTTATGGAAAATTAAGGCATTCATTGAAACATGAGCAGAACCTTACAAAACAAATCAATTCGGCGCGTTGCCTTACTTGAGGATCTTTCAATTTTCTGAAAGACGCGCGATCCGAACGATCGTAGACATGTTGTCATTACCCTCGACGATGACTTCCGGAACGAGTTCTTGGAATACCTGGATGGAATTATGGACGATCTTTTCTGTATCCCAAAAGCTCCGCACGATAGCGCTCCGACCGGCACGTAAGGAGGCCATGGACGGACACGGTGGGCCATCCTACATTCGCTAGCGCGTTGCACTGAAGGAGATACTGGGACATGAAGGCAATTGTCCTCTACGAACACGGCGGACAGGATCAACTCATCTATGAGACGGACTATAGGGACCCGGAAATTGGACCGGGCGACGTTCTCGTCCGGGTTAAGGCGTCGTCCCTCAATTACCACGACGTGTTCACGCGGCGCGGCATGCCGGGCATCAAACTCGGCCTGCCCGTAATCCCCGGACTTGATGTCGCCGGCGAAGTCGCGGAAATTGGCCCCGAAGTCGATGGCTGGAGTGTCGGCGACCGAGTCTTGGTCGACCCGATCAACCGCGTCGAAGGCGGCCTGCAGGGAGAGACTGTCGACGGTGGATTAGCGGAATTGTGCCGGGTTCGGGCGCACCAGCTTATTAACATCCCGGAAGGCGTCAGCTTCGCACAGGCAGCGTCACTTCCGGTCGCGTACGGCACGGCACACCGCATGATGTTCTTCAACGGCAATGTCAAAGCCGGCGAGAAGATGCTCGTACTGGGTGCCTCCGGCGGTGTCGGCACCTGCTGTGTGCTGCTCGGCAAGAAAATGGGAATGGAGGTCATCTCCTGCGCCGGTTCGCAAGACAAG
>DJKK01000238.1 GCA_002434595.1 Alphaproteobacteria bacterium UBA6544
GAAATAGAAATCCTTCTCCGGCGGCACATTCCGGAGCAATTCGGACTCGCCATGGCGCTGCAATTCATTCCATCCTACATGCGGGATGCGCTCATCAGACGCCTTTGGCACCAATATTTCGACGCGCCCCGGCAGTACTCCCAGACCTGCCGCACCGCCAAATTCGACGCTACTGTCGGCCAGAAGTTGCATGCCGAGACAAATGCCGAGCAGGGGCGTCACGCCATCTGCGACCCTGTCTCGCAGCGCCGAAGCAAGACCGCGGCTCTCTAGATTTGCAATCGCCTTCGGGAAGGCGCCAACGCCCGGTAGTATCAGTAGATCCGCTGATGCAACGGGGCAGGGTTCGTCAGCTACAATTGGCGTCCCGCCGCATTCCTCGACCGCTCGGGTAATCGAATCAAGGTTACAGAGCCCGTAGTCAATTATCGCGACCGACGTCATCCCGCAGACGTATTGTCGTAGTTGAGCTTAGTGAGATTGCCAGCCTCGTCCTTGATGAGTTGGCCCCGGTTATCCGTTAAGAATAGCTTCTTGTTGGTAAACCGGTCGCAGATTCGCACGAACTGCTCTACCGTCATATCGATTTCCGCGAGGATGTCCTCGAGAGGCTTTCCGATATAGGTCCACGGAATCTTGCCGTCGCGCTCCCTCATGATTTCGATCGCTTCATTGCGAGACAAACGACCACGCCGGATGTGAAGACAAGCTTGGTCCGTAGCGCGCGCATCGCCAAACTTCAAAAACTTGAAGTAGTCATGGATACCCGTCTGGTGATTGTCCAGATTTTCATAGTCGACCAGACTGCCCTCACACGGTTCGGGATAGGTCTCAAAACCGTGGGTTTTTGCGATTTCCGCGTTCTCAAATCCATCCCAAGGCACATAGTGACCGAGAAATATCCCGGTTGTCCCGACCCTCGACAGATCCTCATCGCTCGGATAGGTGAACTGGATCATATGTCGCCTCTCGATGCCCTCTTGGCCTATCAGGTCGGTTACGCGCAAACCAAGCAGGCCGCCAAACTCTTCGAGCCAGCGACGCGTGAGCACATTGTTCTTCGCAGCGGCGGCAGGTCCGCCGTATTCGTTTTGCGAATTCTCGCCCCATACGATGAGCGGGACATTGTGCTGCACCGCGATCCGGACGGGGATCGTGAATATCGACGCGTGCTCCGGCCACGAGATATCGCCGACCTGCTCAAGTCCGATCCGGTTCATGCGGCAGCGAACCACCGGGTTGATCGTCACTTCGATGTAGTCGACACCAAGCCTCTTCATGTTCTCGATATTGCGCCGGCCGTAGCCGGAAAGATCGTCGGTCATAGCCGTAACACAGAGAGGATTTAACCCGGCTTCCAGCACTTTGATGACCTGATAATGCGAATCCTTGCCACCGCTGACGGGAACAATGCAGTCATAGTTCTCGCCATTCGGTTGACGGTATCGCTCGATGACATCCTGGAATTCGTGCCAGCGATGATCCCAATCGACCTCAACCCGGTTCTCGTAATTCCGACAGGCGGCACAAACGCCTTCCTCATCGAACGTCAGGTCAGGCTTCGTCTCGGGCATGACACAGCGTGTGCAGTATCTGATCATCGGCTTCTTATTCTCAGATTTCCTTTGCGAGACCAAGCGTATCGGCGAGTGTTGCGACCACGCGATCAACATCGTCTTCCGTCATGCCCGCAAAGAGTGGCAGCGACAGCGTGCGGGCGTAATATGCTTCCGCACCCGGCAGATCAAGGTCGCCGTACCGATCCCGGTAGTAAGGCTGCTTGTGAACCGGAATATAATGGACCTGCGTGCCAATGCCTTGGGACCGTAGCTTCTTCATGACCTGCGCACGCTCTGTCTTCAGGGCTGAAAAATCAATCAATGCCACAAACAAATGCAAAACCGGCTCGCAACCTGGCGGTACGGCGAGCGGCCGGACGAGCGGGGCCAGGGGCGCCATCCTTTCCACATAACGTGCCGCCAGCGCGCGGCGCCTTGTTGAAAAAGCGTCGAGTTTGGAAATCTGACTGAGACCGAGCGCGCACTGAATGTCGGTGAGCCGGTAATTGAAACCGGGTTCCGACATTTCGTAGTACCAAGGGTTCGCCTCTCCCTCTCCGTCAAAAGCCATATCCGTATTTACGAACTGCGCCGCGTCTCGCGTCATCCCGTGATTTCGGTATTTCTGCAACCGTTCCG
The DNA here is from genome assembly GCA_002434595.1 of Alphaproteobacteria bacterium UBA6544. Lineage (GTDB taxonomy): Bacteria > Pseudomonadota > Alphaproteobacteria > UBA8366 > UBA8366 > UBA6544. Next base: position 2,199 of record DJKK01000238.1, read on the forward strand.
CAAGGATGTCATCGTTGGTGGTCACTGCCCCACCTTCGCCGAGTGCGATCGTCTTGACTGGATGGAAGGAAAAAGTCGCCAGCGCGCTGTGACGGCAATCGCCGACGGTGCCACGCTGGTTGCCAGAGAGATAACTGGTCCCGAGCGCATGGCAGGCGTCATAAACCACCTCGCGTCCGGCCGCCGCGTTCTCCAGTGCCGATGGGTCCGCCGTCGCACCGGTCAGACAGACGGGAAAGATCACACGCGCCTTCGCCCCGTCTGCCGTCGCTAGGGCGGCTGACAATTGTCCGCCTTCCATCTGTCCCGTCTCCGGATTTATATCTGCGAAGACGACCTCGCCGCCGACATAACGCACCGCATTGGCCGTCGCGAGAAAGGTGACGGCAGGAACAACCACCCGGTCGCCTGGACCGACACCAAGCGCCAGCGCCGCCAAATGCAGCGCTGCCGTTCCGCTTGAACACGCGACGGCATGGCGGCTTCCGACGGTTTCGGCAAGCGCCCCCTCGAACTTCTCGACCATGGGACCCGTGGTCAGGAAATCGCTGCCCAACACGTCGGCGACAGCTGCAATATCTGCTTTGTCGATCGTCTGCCGCGCATAAGGCAGGAACCGCTCGTCGGCCGATGTCACTGCCCCGAATCCTCCATCAACGCGCGAAACGAAGCCATATCAAGCCATTCGTCATTGCGTTCGCTGTCGTAGCGGAAGCCGTCTTCGACCGGATCGGCTCCCTCTGTCCGGTTGCGATGTTCCTCCCAGAAATCGAATCCGGGCTCGATGATAAAACGGTCGTCGAGCCGTTCGGGCGTGAGATCCTCGTAATTG
>DJKK01000171.1:0-22054 GCA_002434595.1 Alphaproteobacteria bacterium UBA6544
AAAACCTTTATTAAACCACTTTAATTAAATCTGAATAATATGGAAACCGGTCGAAATGACCGGTTTCTTGCTTTTGGCTCTATAAAATTTATTCTTTGTTAACTAAAATTGATTTTCTAAATAAAAACCTGGTGGTGGAAAAAATGTTAGAAATTGGAGATATCTGCCCAGACTGGAATTTTCTAGGACCTTTTAATGAGCGCATCACTATTTCCATGCCGCCAATAGCGGGTAGATTTAGTATTTTAATTTTTTATCATTCTCAAAATAAGGTTTTAGAAACCATTTTTACTAAAGTCTCGGATAATCAATCATTACTCGGTTCACTCGATGTGAGATTATTTTCTATTACTTCTCTGAACAAGCAAAATCAGCCTTTTATGCTCCCTGGTCTTGGTGCACAACCAAATTTTAATATTGGTGGATTAGTACAAATTCCTGGAGAACAAAAGGCAGGTGCGATGAAATTGATGGATGATGGGGAGATAGCATTAAAACAAGTCGAAGCTTCCTCAGATAATTGCACACTGCTGACATTGGAACCTAACCAACATATTTTTGACATTCAGAACATCGGCGGTTCTGATAGTGGTGAACAGATAGAGCAAAAAATAGAGGTGTTACTTAATAAGATATGTGACCGTATGAAGGAACAGGAGGATTTTACACCAAGTACTCACCCGCCAGTGCTTTTGGTGCCGAATGTCTTCAGTCAACCAGACTGCCTTCATTTGATGAATATTTTTAAAACTCGAGGAAATGATTTTGTCGAGCCAGGGCATATGCAACTAGGAAACCGGAAAACGGACTGTAAAATGAGAATTCCTGATCAGGGTAGACAAGATCGGGTAGATCACTGGGTTGTGGAAACTGAAACACAGGACTTCATAAGCAATCGACTGAAACATCGGCTGTTTCCCGCAATAAAACAGGCATTTAATTATGATATAACTCGGCACGAGCGTTATAGAATAGCAAGATACGAGGGAAAGCGCGGTGGGGAGAAGATAGGACACCGAGATAACAACGAAGCTAGCGTAGCTCATAGGCGTTTTGCTGTTACCATAAACTTAAATACTGAATTCTACGAAGGAGCCGAACTAAAATTCCCGGAGTTTAGTTCAGAGTTGTACAAGCCAAAAACGGGATCAGCTATCGTTTTTTCCTGTTCCCTCTTGCATGAAGTCGTAGAGATGAGAAGCGGAAGCCGCTTCGCGCTTCTTGGTTTTTTATTTGGAGATATTTAATAAATCTCTCAAATTTATTTGGCGCGCCCGGGAAGACTCGAACTCCCAACCTCCTGATCCGTAGTCAGACGCTCTATCCAGTTGAGCTACGGGCGCGCGGAGGGAGGGAACCTACTCAAGCGAACTGGCGATGACAAGCGGAATGACACGGGAACAGACGGATTCACGCGACTTGTCCGCCGATGGGCGGAGACCTATGATACCGGGCGAGATTTGGGGGGGAGGCCTGCACGGCCGGGAACCGTCTGGGAAGGGCTGGAAAACCGAATTTTGCGTGGTTTTCGTTGACAAGATTAGAAAAACGGCGTGTATTCGCAATAGTATAGGCGTGTATTACAATAATGAATTTGCAGGGTGGCATCCGAGTATGAATGGAATTAGCAAATTCGTCTTGCCTTTTGCGTGCAGTCTTCTTTTATTGGGCTGCTCCGAACTTTGGCCATCATTGGACGCCGAAGACCCGGCGGCACCTGGCCAGCGGGTGGCGATTCAACCGTCGCAGGCCGAGCGGGTGGGCACGCCATCTGCGCCATCGCCTCTGCGGTCCTCCGAGGTGAACCGCGCCCTAACGATCAAAGCCGCACCTACAACAGCAGCCAGTGCGTCGCAGCGCGCCGCGGCAGCGAGCACCGGTTCCACCGGCACTTTCGTCGGCAACAAAGTCACCGCGATGCGGGGCGATCTTGGTAAGCTCAACGGCCGGATCGGCGAATTGAACACCCGCATGCACGGCATGCGCGACGAAACCGCGGTGTCGTCGCAGAAATATCACGCCCTGATGGCACAATTGAACGCAAAGCTGCAGACCGGCACAACGCCGGGCAATCCGACGCTGGTCAATCAGCTGAAGGAAGGCCAGCAGCAGATTGAGGTCGTGGCGGAGAACATCTCCACGCTGAACGACCTGTCGAGCGATGTCGACGCCGAAGCCGGCACAGCGAGCTGGCTGCTGGATAGCGTGCGTGCGACCTACGCCTTGAGCGGCGCAGTAGATCTCGACCACGAACGGCTGCGTGCCCTGGAGGACGAAGTCAATCAGGCCGTTGTGCTAATCGATCGTTTGCTTAACGAATTGAGCGCCGATGTCAGCCGGCAAACGACTTACGTCAACAATGAGCGGCACAATCTTCAACTGATGTCGCTGGCAATTAAGAATGGCGAACTCTATGGCTCGAGTCTTGTGAACCGGGCGTTCAGCCAGGCACAGGCGCGAACTGCAAAGCGAGTTCAGTCCGAGCCGATCCCGACCAGCACCGACCGTCCACTGGTGGTCATCCGCTTCGATCGGCCGAATGTGCCGTATCAGCGGGCGCTCTATACCGCCGTCAGCCGCGCGCTGGACCGCAAGCCCGACGCAACCTTCCAGCTCGTAGCCGTGAGCCCGCAGGCGGGATCGCCGGCACGCAACGCTCTTAACAAGACAGCGGCGAAACGCAACGCGGAAGGCGTGCTACGCGCGCTCGCAGATATGGGACTGCCGGGACACAAAGTCAGCCTATCAGCCACCACTAGCAACGATGCCGAGAACAACGAAGTGCGAATTTTCGTACGCTAGTTTCGCATCTTCGAAATTCGGAAGACGGCGCTTCGGAAAACCTCCTAGGCGCCATTTTCGTGCCGGAATCAAGGAGAGACACACGGATGGAACCGCGTGACACGAAGGATTTCCCGGTCTCCTGGGACGAGCTGCACCGGCACGCCCGCGCGCTGGCTTGGCGCCTGCTCGACACCGGACCCTTCACCGGTATTGTAGCGGTTACCCGCGGCGGTCTTGTCCCAGCCTCGATCGTGGCGCGCGAACTAAATGTCCGCCTAATCGACACCATCGGCATCGCCTCCTACGATCACAAGGACCAAGGCGCTATCCAAGTCCTCAAGGACGCAAACGCCGGTGACGGAACAGGCTGGCTTATTGTAGACGACCTGGTGGATACCGGTGCGACGGCCAAGATCGTCCGCGACCGCCTCCCGAAGGCGCACTTTGCGACGATCTACGCCAAACCCGCAGGTCGACCGCTTGTCGACACCTTCATTACCGAAGTAAGTCAGGACACTTGGATTCTGTTTCCGTGGGATGTGGCGCTCGCCTATGCACCGCCAATCAGCGGCGGACGTTAGCGGCCTGAACGTCTATACCGCAAGATTGTCGATCAGGCGGGTTTCGCCCATGTGAGTCGCGACAAATACACGCGCATTGCGCGTGGCACCGTCGATAGGCGCAAGAGTTTCGGCATCCCGAACCTCGAGGTATTCGATGCGATCGAATCCGGCGCTGTCGAGCGCCGCGCGACCCCAGGTGATTGCGGCAGAGGCAGTCTCCCCTTGCGCCATGCGCGTCGCCATTCCGCTCAGCACCTTATAAAGCGCCGGTGCCACCGCACGCTGTTCTTTGGAGAGGTAGACATTGCGTGACGACATGGCGAGACCGTCCGATTCGCGAACCGTTGGGACGGGTACAACTTCGATCGGTATGTCTAAATCGCGCACCATCCGCCGCACGACAAGGAATTGCTGGTAGTCCTTTTCACCGAAATAGGCGCGATCGGCCTTGGACTGATTGAACAGTTTGCTCACCACCGTCGCAACACCACCAAAATGCACGGGACGCTCAAGGCCGCACAGGACTTCGGTCAATCCTTCAACTCGCACATTGGTGGCGAAACCGTCCGGGTACATCTGGTCGACGCCTGGCAGGAACGCAAGGTCGGCGCCGAGCGCCTGCAGCTTTGCCAGATCCGCCGCCTCGCCGCGCGGATAAGCGTCAAGATCTTCCTCCGCCGCAAACTGCGTCGGGTTGACAAAGATGGTCACGATCACGCGGCGGCAATCGCGCTGAGCCGCCTTGACCAATGCGAGGTGTCCGTCGTGCAACGCGCCCATCGTCGGAACAACGGCCACGAGGTTGCCTTCAGCCTTCCACAGGGCGACGTGCTCCCGCATTGCGGCCACCGTTCTGGCGACAATGGGCCCTGTCTCACTCATTCTTATTGAAATTCCCCAATTTCCGGTCATACGCCGGTTGCGAGAGCTATTTAATGCATTTGTTGCGGTGCAGCAATACTATGCGACATGCTAGGCGCCTTCCGCCAAGTCCAGAAACGCCTCGACTTCGACCGGCCCCACCATATTGCCAAGCAGCAACCAGATCACACTTGATCCTTTCAGTTTGGTGAATGTGCAGCTCCCCGTCCGTCGTGAGGCCCAGATAATCAGCAATGTCGGCACGGTTCATCGGCAGCGAGACCGGCGAGGGACCGTAACCGCGCTGTTCCGCTCGCCGGGAAAGCGACACAATGGAAGACACGACCTTTCCCCGCGCCGTCTTGCGACCCAGCAACAGCATTTAATCCTGCGCTTGCTCCAGCTCGTTCGATGCCATTTCGAGCAACTGTTTTTCAATCCTAGGAAACTCATCCAACAGGGACTCGAAACGATTCTGCGGAAACTGACACAATGTGATGTCTGAAACAGCCTCCGCGGAAAAGGCGTAATTTTCATTCAACGCGATGCCTAGAAAATCACCCTGGAATAGTAAACCTGTTATCTGGCAACACCTATCGGGTAGCAGTTTGTACAATTTTGACGGCACCACCCGTGATGTTGAACAGCAGTTCGGCCGGCTCTCCTTCATCGATGATGGTTTGGCGGGCGGCATAGGTTTTGGTTCGCGAGATCGCCGCCATGCGCAATCGCTTCGTATTGTCGAGCGCCGCTCGAATCGATATTCCGCTAATGCCGCAGGCGGCGCAGTAGATTAAACGAGGTCTCATTTGGGGAGAATATCCTACGCCGCAATCCATCCCTAGCGCCATTCACGTTAATGTGACGGTCGCTGCTGCGTTGACTTAATCCCGGTGACCTTCTATACAGCGCCCCGTTTCTCAAGCTGGATGGAGTAATCGCCGTGAAACGGACATTTCAGCCGAGCCGCATCGTGCGCAAACGTCGTCACGGCTTCCGTAGCCGCATGGCCACCAAGGCAGGACGCCGCGTGCTTGCCCGGCGCCGCGCGAGGGGCCGCAAACGCCTTTCTGCATAATGCCATGGGTTGCGCCGTCACGACCTTGAAGAAACGGCGCGATTTTCTGCGCGTCGCAGGCGCGCGCAATAGCAATGCGACCCGAGGTCTGGTGCTACAGGCTTGCCCGACCGCGGACAAATCCGATGGGCTTAAGGTGGGATTCACCGCCAGCCGCAAAGTCGGAAACGCCGTGATGAGGAATCGCGCGCGCAGGCGCTTGCGCGCGGCGGTCGAGAAGGTTATGCCTCTGCACGCAGCGCCCGATTATGATTACGTCGTGATCGCGCGCGCCGGTACGGCCGCCAGGCCGTTTGAAGCTTTAATACGGGATTTGAAAACCGCGCTGAAACGCCTGAACGCCTGGCGCGGTCAATGAAGCGGTATTCGAGATGAGTCTTGCGGCTAAAATGCTGCGCATGGCGGTCCGGTTCTATCAACTGACCCTCTCATGGTTGGCGGCGGGTAATTGCCGCCATTCACCGAGTTGTTCGGCCTATGCGGTGGAGGCATTGGAGCAACACGGCGCGGCTAGTGGCGGATGGCTCGCTCTGCGGCGGCTGATACGATGTCATCCGTGGGGGAGTTGCGGATATGACCCGGTCCCCGACCGTATCGATCTCGGCAACTCCGGAGGCGCCTAATGGCGGACCAAAAAAACCTGTTCCTCGCCGTGGCGCTGTCCATCGTGATCCTCATTTCATGGAACGTGATGGTCGAACAGCCGAAGATCGAACAGCAGAAAGCAGCCCACGAGCAGCAACAAGCTGCCCAAGAGGCGGAACGTCAGGCCCAACAATCGGACGCCGGACAATCCAGAACGCCTACCGGCGACTCACCGGTCAAGGCCGGAGATGTTGCGAAGATCGGACCGCAACTCGGTGCGGGCGCGGCGCCTGGGACCAGCGGCCTTGCGGCAACCGGTATCACCCGTGAGGACGCGCTCAAGAAGGCGCCCCGTCTACGCATCGACACGCCGCGCCTGCGGGGATCAATCTCCTTGATCGGCGCCCGCGTCGACGATCTGACGCTAAAGGACTACCAAGTAGACCTCGACGAGGAGAGCGCGGAAATCAACCTGCTGCAACCGGTCCATTCCGACAAGCCCTACTACGTTGAGTTCGGATGGCTCGGCAACGGCATCAAGCTGCCCACGCGGGAAACCAAGTGGACTCCCAATGGACGCAGCCTCACGCCCGACACGCCGATTACCCTCTCCTGGGCGAATGGCGAAGGGCTGCTTTTCGAACAGGTCTACCGTATCGACGAGAATTATCTGGTGACGGTGACCCAGCGGGTGAAGAACAAGGGCACCAAGGACGTCAGCGTTTCGCCCTACGGTCTCATCTCGCGGACCAGCCGCCCCGACATTCTCGGATTCTATATTCTGCACGAAGGCCCGCTTGGGGTTTTCGACCAGACGCTGAAAGAGATGGATTACGACGACCTGTTCGATGATGGCGCGGTGCAGCCGCCCGAACGTCAGGAGACGTCAGGCGGTTGGCTCGGGTTTACCGATAAATACTGGTTGGTCGCGCTGATCCCCGATGCGGACAAACGCCTGAAAACTAGCTTTAATGCCGGTCGCCGCGGTCTCGAACCAGTATTTCAGACGGATTATCTCGGCGATGCCATTCACGTCCCGGCCGGCGGCAGCATCGAGCGAACCGACCGCGTATTCGCCGGTGCCAAGGAAGTCCTGCTGCTCGACAAGTATGCCGAGGAAATTGGCATCGTAGGTTTTGACAAGGCCGTCGACTGGGGTTGGTTCTATTTCCTGACCAAGCCGATCTTCTACATGCTAAACTGGTTCTTCGGCCAATTCGGAAATTTCGGCCTCGCCATACTGGCACTGACTGTCGTTATCAAGCTCGCCTTCTTCCCGCTCGCCAACAAGTCCTACCGATCGATGAACCGGATGAAGGTACTGCAGCCGAAGATGATGGAGCTGAAGGAACGTTACGGGGACGACAAGCAGCGCCTCAATCAGGCGATGATGGACCTCTACAAGAAGGAGAAGGTGAACCCCGCATCAGGCTGCTTGCCCATGCTGGTGCAAATTCCCGTCTTCTTCGCGCTCTACAAGGTGTTGTTCGTCACCATCGAGATGCGCCATACGCCGTTCTACGGCTGGATCGACGATCTTTCCGCGCCGGACCCGTTGACCATTTTCACCGGGTTCGGGCTGTTTCAGTGGGACGTGCCAGAGCTGCTCTCGATCTTCAATATCGGCCTGTGGCCGATCATCATGGGCCTGACGATGTTCCTGCAGCAACGTCTCAACCCGACACCGGCTGACCCGGTACAGGCGAAGATCTTCCTCTTCATGCCACTGATCTTCACCTTTATCCTGGCGCCCTTCCCGGCTGGGCTCGTTATTTACTGGGCTTGGAACAACATCCTCTCGATCGGCCAGCAATGGGTCATCATGAGAAAAATGAACAAGGCGGAAAGCTGACCTCCCCGTCGGGGATCACGCCTGAGTATGACGCGGTGGAGCTCGAAGCCGGTCGTCTTCTGTTCGCGCGCGAATGTACCTTCCTGCTGGGGGTCGCCCGCCTCAACCAGCTGCCCGATGACGTTTTGCCTGAGATTGCTTTTGCCGGACGGTCGAATGTCGGCAAGTCGAGCCTGCTGAACGCGCTCACGGGCCGAAAAGCGCTGGCCCGCACGAGCAACACGCCGGGCCGAACGCAACAGCTCAACTTCTTTGATCTCGGCGAGCGCGCAATGCTGGTTGATATGCCGGGATACGGATATGCGAAAGCACCAAAGCGGCAGGTCGACGCTTGGACACGCCTAGTTAAAGACTACCTTCGCGGCCGAGTCGGCTTGCGAAAACTTTGCCTGTTGATCGACGCACGGCACGGGGTAAAACCGATCGACCGGGAAATTATGGACCTGCTAGAGGCCGCCGCGGTGGTCTTTCAAGTCGTGCTCACAAAGACGGACAAGGCAAAACGTCTCGGTGAGCTGGTCCGCAACACGGCCGCGGTTGTCGAAGGCTACCGTGCGGGTGCCCCAGAAATTCTCCTGACCAACGTACGCCGCGGCGAGGGTATCCCCGAACTCCGGGCGGAACTTGCCAAGCTCGCCCTCGACGACGCTTTGCAGCAACTCTAGTTTGAGCTAAGAGAACGCGCGACAAGACATTTCCGCCGAGGGACACGGGGTCTAATGAACGAGACAATCAAGCAGCGCCAAGAGGACTGGCTCGCCCGCGCAGATATCCTGACCGAGGCCCTGCCCTATATGCGCCGCCATGCCGGAAAGGCCGTGGTCGTCAAATACGGCGGCCACGCCATGGGCGACAACGCCCTTTCCGCAGCCTTCGCGCGCGACATTGTGCTGATGCGCCAGGTCGGCATCAATGTCGTAGTCGTCCACGGCGGCGGACCGCAAATCGGCGCCATGCTTGATAAAGTCGGCGTGGAAAGTGAATTCGTTGACGGCCTGCGTGTGACCACTGCGGAGGCGGTCGGTGTGGTGGAGATGGTGCTCTCGGGGCAGGTCAACAAATCCATCGTCGCCCAGATCACCGCGGAAGGCGGCTGCGCTGTTGGCCTCTCCGGCAAGGATGGCGGCCTGGTTCGAGTGCGCAAGCTCAGCCGCAACACGCGCGATCCCGACTCAAACATCGAGAAGGTCGTCGACCTCGGGTTTGTCGGGGAGCCGGATCAGGTCGACCCCTATATCCTGGAGGCGATGAGCGACAAGGGCATCATCCCTGTCGTCGCGCCGATTGGCTGGGACGCGGACGGTGGTACCTACAACATCAATGCCGACACCGTTGCCGGTGCCATTGCCGGCGCTTTGGGCGCGACCCGGCTCCTGATGCTCACCGACGTTGCCGGCGTACTCGACAAGTCGGGCGAGCTGATGCAGGAGCTGACGATTGCGGACTGCAAGGCATTGCAAGAGGACGACACGCTTTCGGGCGGCATGATCCCGAAGATCGAAACCTGCATCGACGCGGTCAACCAAGGGGTTGAAGGCGCGGTCATCATCGACGGGCGGGTGCCCCACGGCGTGCTGCTGGAGCTCTTCACCGAGCACGGCTCCGGCACATTGATCCGGCGTTGATATGAGTGGAGGCCAACCCATTCAGAAGGTCGACGCGGACGTCTGGGTTTTCGATCTCGACAACACGCTCTATCCCCGCGACTGCAACCTCTTCGCGCAGATTGACGTCAAGATGAAGGCCTTCATCAGCGAGCTGCTCAATGTCAATGTCGAGGAAGCGCAACACATTCAGAAACAGTATTTCCGCACCTACGGCACGACCCTGCGCGGCCTGATGGAAAATCACGGTCTGACGCCGGAGAAATTCCTCGATTACGTGCACGACATTGACGTCTCCCCAGTGCCACCGAATCCAGCGCTTAACAACGTGCTGCACCGGATCGATGGCCGCAAGGTGATTTTCACCAATGGGTCCGTCGCCCATGCAGAAAATGTCTTGGGACGTATCGGTATTACTCACCATTTTGAAGGCATCTTCGACATCATCGCCGCCGACTACGTCCCCAAGCCGGAACGTTCGACCTACGAGGTCTTTGTGCGCGAACACAATGTCGACCCGACCCGCGCGGTTATGCTGGAAGACATCGCCCGCAACCTGGAGCCCGCCCACGCGATGGGCATGACCACGGTCTGGATCCGCTCCAAGCACGACCATTCCGCGATGGGTGCGGACGGCAACCATGTTCACCACGTCATCGAAGATCTCGTCGAGTGGCTGGAAAGCCAGGTGGCCTGAGACCCTACTAGATATCTACTCCGCCCCCGCTGGGTTCCGCGCTTCGGACGCCTTCTGGAAGGCCACATCGTCGAAGTTCCAGAGGCTGGCGCGATAATGACCATGACAAGCTACGAAGAAATCACCTAATCGAAGCCAGGATCAAGCGTGCGATCACCGGTCGCGGTGGTCACGCGCCCGATTGCGTTCTCGCGGATGAGCATAGGCGTGGTGGTAGTCGCTTACACCATGATCGAGTGATGCCGCAGCCTCCGCAGCCCCTCTGTACAGTTCAGCGAGACGGTCTTCGATCTCGTAGTGCGCGGTGATTTCCGTGAGCTTGTCAGGCGCCGTCGGATTGTCGATTAGCCAGCGGACCGTCCGGCGAATCCCCTCCATCGGATCAACCGCATCCACGTATCCGAGGTCGCGTTTTATGAGATCAAGATCGAGCAGCTGGTGATGGCTGGACCCATAAAACGTGATCAACTCGCGCGCGGGGGACGCATAGGCATCCGGCACCGGGACGATCTCGAGCGGCCAGTCCATCTCGGACGCAATAATCTCCACCCACTGCGCGAGTGTGAATTGCCGCTCGTCCCCGCAATTGTAAATCTTACCGGCGGATACCTGCGGCTGATCGGCGGCAAGCAACACGGCTTTCGCCATATTCTCGGAAAACCCGCGGGTGAGCAGCGTAAGGCCGCCATCCGGCAATATCGCATGTGGGCGCCGATCGCGGCACCGCTGCATCACCCATTCGAAGATGACCGTGCGCAATTGCGAGGGGCCGTAGACCACGGGATAGCGGAAGTGAGTGACATTCATGCGGCCCTCCGCATGCTGGAGCATGACCGCATCCTCGGTCGCCTTAACCAGGAAACCGAACTTCCCCTCGTCCTGGCTTTGCACCAACCCGTCAGTCTCGCGCGTCGGAACCGGCATGCCGGCAGGGAAATTCTGACCCGCATCGGCGAAGCCCCGGTAACTTGGCGTACCGCCGACAGTGATTAACCGGTCCGTCCGCGTGTTGAGGACTTCAGCGACATACCGGATGCGCCCGTAGGTCGCGATCGTCAGATCGAAATTGCGGTCACCAAGGCACGTCTCCAAAGTATCCGGGAAATGCGGATCGCCGCGAAGACGTTCAACTGCTGGCGAAATGGCATCCGAATCGCGGCTGCCGCGATTGAGCATGGTGACGTCATAGCCCCGTGACAGAAGGCCCCGGATGATATGGGGGCCCGTCGGACCGGTACCGCCAATAAGAAGAGCTTTCACGTCCGACCCTTTCGCCTTTTCATTGCGCCATCCCGATCAACCTAAGTCGCCGTGAGAAGAAGGCACAGGGAGCGCCCAATGATTTACATGGTCGAACTGAACTACAGCGATCCGTCGACAACGAAGAAATGGAATTCTTGGTATGAGACCTACTTGCGTCAGCTTGTCTCTCTCGATGGGCTGGCTACCGCGCAGCGTTTCCAGGCGGTCGAGAAGGGAACGCAGTTCTGGGAGTACCTCGCGCTCTACACGGTGCCCAATCTAGACGTCTACGACACGGATGCCTATCGCGCGATCGGCGGTGGCGGCAATGCTAGCAAGGCGTTCCACCACGCGATCTCCCGCCGCCGCAATGTCTATGACGGGGTCTCCCGAATGCCGGAGGTGCCCGAGACCCATCGGGTACTGCTATGTGAGGACACCGCGCAAGGGATCGGTCTGCCCGGCATCCTTTTCGTTCCACTGAAAGCAAGTGCGGGAAATCAGCAGGCGGGCGCCACCAAGATTGACGGACAACCCGAACGCCGCGCCATTGCTCTAGTCGACGCGGCGTCGGTCGACCAGCGGAATCTGTCCGCAATCGAAGGGCTCGCGGTCTACAGACCGATCACCGCGTATTATGCCTGACCCTGCCAGATCGGGCCGAGCGGGTTCAACTTGATCCCGGGGCGAAGACGCCGCCAGGGCAGGTTTGCCGGGTCGGCTATCATCGGGCCGGGGCCGGGACGAAAGCTCACCCCTTGACGAACTCGCCCTCCCCGCACAGAGTCCCCGCCGTTTTTCTAACGGCAAGAAACAGGGCACCCGATGAGTCACAGCGATCTTGAGAACGCCATCGACAACGCATGGGAAGACGCGGCGTCGATCAACACCAACACCAAAGGCGAGGTCCGCGATGCGGTCGAAGCCGCGCTCAACCTTATGGACGGCGGAGTCGCCCGCGTAGCCGAGAAAAGCGACAACAGCTGGCATGTCAACCAGTGGCTCAAGAAAGCGGTGCTGCTTTCGTTCCGCCTCAACGAAATGGAGCCAATGGACGGACCGGCGAACGCACCCTACTGGGACAAGGTCGCACTCAAATCGCGCAACTGGACGGCGGACCGCTTCCGCCAGGCCGGCTTCCGCTCCGTGCCGGGATCAGTCGTGCGCCACTCCGCTTATGTCGCGCCGGGTGCGATCCTGATGCCGAGCTTCGTCAACCTCGGCGCCTATGTCGACAGTGGCACGATGGTCGATACATGGGCGACGGTCGGCTCCTGCGCGCAGATTGGCAAGGATTGCCACCTCTCGGGCGGCGTCGGCATCGGCGGCGTGCTCGAGCCGCTGCAGGCCGGTCCGGTCATCGTCGAAGACAACTGCTTCATCGGCGCGCGGTCGGAAATCGTCGAAGGCGTGATCGTCGGCGAAGGCTCGGTCGTCTCGATGGGCGTGTTCATCGGCCAGTCGACCAAGATCGTCCGTCGCGACACCGGCGAAATCATGTACGGCAAGATCCCGCCCTATTCGGTGGTCGTGCCGGGCTCGCTTCCGGGCAAGGAAGGCCAGCCGTCGCTGTATTGCGCGGTGATCCTGAAGACCGTCGACGAAGGTACGCGGTCCAAGACCTCGATCAACGACCTGCTGCGCGACTAAGCCCCCGGGAGCAGACCATGCCGCTCGACGCCCTGACCCTTTCAGAGGAACTGATCCGCTGCCCCTCCGTCACCCCGACGGAGGGCGGCGCGCTCGACCTATTGCAGCAACGCCTGGAAGGGCTGGGCTTCACCTGTACGCGGCTGGTCTTTACCCAGGACGGCACCCCCGACGTGGACAACCTGTATGCCCGACTGGGCACGGCGCAGCCCAATTTCTGCTTCGCCGGTCACACCGACGTGGTGCCGCCGGGCGATCCCGCCGATTGGGCGTCCGATCCGTTCAAGCCGGAAATCCGCGACGGGCGGCTGTACGGGCGCGGCGCCTCCGACATGAAGTGCGCGATCGCGGCGATGGTCGCCGGGACCGATGCCTTCCTGGCCGACAACGGCGCCCCCACCGGGTCGATCAGCTTTCTGATCACCGGCGACGAGGAAGGCCCCTCGGTCAACGGCACCAAGAAGGTTCTGGGCTGGATGGAAGAGCAGGGCGAAAAGATCGACGCCTGCCTGGTCGGCGAGCCGACCAACGTCACGGTCCTGGGCGACATGGTCAAGATCGGTCGGCGCGGCTCCCTGAACTGCACCGTGACCGTGCGCGGCACGCAGGGCCATGTGGCCTATCCGCATCTGGCCCGCAACCCGATTCACCTGGCCGCGCCGGCACTGGCCGCGCTGGCCGCCGAGGTATGGGACGAAGGCAACGCGTTCTTCCCGCCGACCAGCTTCCAGATTTCCAACATCCACTCCGGTACCGGCGCGACCAACGTGGTGCCGGGCGAGCTGGAAGCGCTGATCAACTTCCGTTTCTCCACCGAATCGACCGTCGAGGGCCTGCAACAGCGCGTCTGCGACCTGCTGGACGCCCACGGCCTGGAATATGAGCTGCACTGGACCGTATCCGGTCTGCCGTTCCTGACCGAGCCCGGTGCCCTGCTCGACGGCGTCTCGGCAGCAATCAGGCAGGTCACCGGCCGCGAGACCCAGCCGTCGACCTCCGGCGGCACCTCCGATGGCCGCTTTATCGCGACCATGGGCACCCAGGTGGTTGAACTCGGCCCGGTGAACGCGACGATTCATCAGGTCAACGAGTGCATCAAGGCCGATGATCTCGACCTGCTGACCGACATCTATCAGGTCACCCTGGAACGGTTGCTGACCTGATGCTGCAACTGATCTGCCCACACTGCCATGCCCCGCTGAGCAACGTTGAGCGCCAATGGCGCTGCGCGGCCGGCCATAGCTACGATCAGGCCCGCCAGGGTTACCTGAATCTGCTGCTGGTGCAATTCAAGAACNNCGGCGTGCTCGAGCCGCTGCAGGCGGATCCGGTGATCATCGAGGATAACTGCTTCATCGGCGCACGGTCCGAAGTCGCCGAAGGCGTCATCGTGGAGACCGGCGCGGTGCTCGCCATGGGCTGCTATATCGGGCAGTCGACCAAAATCGTCGACCGAGACTCTGGGGAGATTCACATGGGCCGCATCCCGGCCTACTCCGTGGTCGTCCCTGGCGCGCTGCCGAGTGAAACCGGCGGCCCAAGCCTATATTGCTGCGTTATTGTCAAGACGGTGGACGAGCAGACCCGCTCCAAGACCTCAATCAACGATCTGCTCCGGGATTAGGCCGTGAGCGGCCGCACCGGTCGGCAAGGTGCACTATCAGGCGGAAGGCGCACCGATGTGGGTCGCACACTGTCACGTCAAGAGCTGCCGCAAAGAATCCGGTGCGCCAATGGTGGCCTGGGTCGGATACCGACCCGTTACAGTTACCTGGACCGACGAGGTGGCAAAGCAGTTCGCTGCTCCTCCGGACGTGCTGCGCCGCTTATGCACTGACTTTGGCATGCCCCCCACTAGAGAGCACAGGGTCGCCAAACGAATTGCATATCCGGGTCGCAACGCTGGAAGATCCGGAAAGCGTGACGCCGACAGCAGATGTCTGCTGGTCGGAGCACCTCGCCTGGCTCGAGATCGGCAACACCCTAAAGAAACTCGAGACGACCGGTACCGCACCAGAGAAGGAACACTGAGATGACGCTCGATCCCGTCGAATTCACCACCGACCTGATTCGCTGTCCCAGCGTGACGCCTGCCGAGGGCGGTGCCCTCGACCTGTTGCAGCGGACACTCGAGGGACTGGGCTTCACCTGCCATCGCCTGCCGTTCTCCGACGAGGGGACGCCGGACGTCGACAATCTCTATGCACGCTACGGCACCGCGCAGCCGAACTTCTGTTTTGCAGGCCATACCGACGTGGTGCCGACCGGGCCAGTGGAGGAATGGACCTTTGACCCCTTCAAGGCGGAGGTCAGAGACGGCATGGTGATCGGTCGCGGCGCCACGGACATGAAGGGCGCGATTGCGGCCTTCGCGGCAGCCACGGAGCGCTACATCGGACAAGGCGAATTCAACGGTTCGATCAGCTTCCTGATTACCGGTGACGAAGAAGGCCCCGCCATCAACGGCACGAAGAAGATGCTGGATTGGCTTGAGGAGAATGACGAGAAGATGGACATGTGCGTCGTTGGCGAGCCGAGTAATCCCAACGAGCTCGGCGAGATGATCAAGATCGGCCGGCGCGGCAGCATGAACATGATTCTAACCGTGAAGGGGACGCAGGGTCACGTCGCCTATCCGCACCTTGCGGACAACGCGGCGCACCTGCTGGTGAAAATGCTCGACGCGCTCACCGGGACGCCGCTCGACGAAGGGAACGACCATTTCCAGGCCTCGAGCCTGCAGATCACCAGCATCGATATTGGAAACCCGACCGAGAACGTGATCCCCGGAGAAGCGGAAGCGCGTTTCAACATCCGCTTCAACGACATGCACACGTCGGACAGCCTAGCCACGTGGATCCGCGAGACGCTCGACCGGGCGGCGGGCGGCACCGATTACGACCTCCGCATCCGAGTTAGCGGGGAATCCTTTGTCTTCGCGCCGGGCGAATTGTCTGACCTGATTTCTGATGCAGCCGAGAAAGTGGTTGGCCGGCGCCCGGAGCTGAGCACCACCGGCGGCACCTCCGACGCCCGCTTTATCAAGAACCACTGCACCGTGGCCGAATTCGGTCTGATAAGCCAGACCATGCACAAGGTAGACGAACGCACCCGCATCGACGACATTATTAAGCTCAGCGAGATTTATCTCGCGATGCTGGAGGCGTATTTCCGCCGCTGATGATCACGAAACAGGAAGTATTTCAAGGGGTATACGGCGCATGGCGTTTGGTCCTCGGGGACCGGAGCGCGATGGCGCTGTTTGACGACTCCGTGTCGGGCTTCTGGAAGTCCTTCTTCGCCGCCGTCATCGTATTCCCAATATACGCGCTCCTCATCATAATGGGCGTTATCGAGTTTGAGACCTCCCGCAGCGTTCCCGCCGTGATCCTACTCAACATTCAATTCTACATTATTGGCTGGGTTCTTTGGCCGTTGATCGTCGGCCATATCGTTCCGGCGTTAGACTGCGACGAGAAGTACGCGCTGTACATCGTCGCCTATAACTGGGCCAACGTCATCGGCGCCTCCTTGTTCTTTCTCACTATCACGGCCAGCGCCATACTGCCCCTGAGTGCCAGTTTCTCGGCCCTCCTGACGGGGGCGGTGACCATCGGTCTTCTGACCTATCATGTCTTTATTACGCGCGTTGCCCTCGACATTCCGCTCGGCGGCGCGATCGGGCTGACGATCTGCGAATTTGTCATCGGCCAGATGATACTAATCGTGCAGCAAGGCGTCCTGATGTGACTGAGATTCGCGCGTACCTCGCTGTTGCGTGGGCGCTGTTTCTGCGTCGACCGGATGCCGCCGACGCCTTCGGCAGTTCGCCCGATGACGCTAAACGATCATTTGCGGCGGCAATTGTTGCATTACCAATTTACGCTGGCCTTCTTCTGATCGGCCCGGACGCCGTCGTCACCCGAAGAAGCGGCGTGGAGTCCGCTCTAGTCCATTTCGTCTTTTATGTCCTGCTCTGGACCGTGTGGCCCTTCGTGGCGTTCGTCGCCGCCCGTCTCTGGGGTCGTCGCGAACGCTACTTCCACTACCTCACCGCTTTCAATTGGTCGGTGCCTATCCAAGCGTCCATCTGGCTTGCGGCATACGTGCTGATCATGACCCTCGGCCTAGAAGGCTCCTCGGCGCGCTTGACGACGGTCGCGGCGATTACGGTCGCCGCGCTCTACCATATTCATATCCTGAGGGAAGCGATGGACCTCGGAACGCTGCAGGCCCTGGGGACAGCGATGGTCAACCTTTTCGTCTATCAAGTGGTTGTTGGCACGCACCACACGGCGTTGCTTCAGCAATCGGGATCGTAGGCGACCTCAGCCAGATAGAGCCCCTCGGCGGGTGCGGTTGGCCCAGCCGCCGCGCGGTCACAAGCGGCGAGGGCTTCAGCCACATCATTGCGTCGCCACTTTCCTTCGCCGACGAGCTTGAGCGTTCCCGCGAAATTGCGCACCTGATGGTGCAAGAACGACCAGGCCACGGCATCAATATGGATTTCCGGCCCGCTGCGGCGCACATCCAGCCGGTCGAGCGTTTTAACCGGTGAATCGGCCTGGCAATCCTTGGCGCGGAAACTGGTGAAATCATGCTGTCCCACCAGCTCTTGTGCCGCCTCATGCATCGCATCAGCGTCGAGCGGGTAGTTGACGTGCCATACCCGCCCGGCGTCGACCGCGGGCGGCGGGCGACGGTCGAGGATACGGTACAGATAGACACGGCGGGTCGCGGAAAAGCGTGCGTGAAATTCGGCATCGACCAGTGTCGCCGATAGCACCGTGACCGGATAGGGCTTGAGATGGAAGTTAAGCGCGTCCCGGACGGTGTCCGCATCCGCGGCCTTCGCAAGGTCGATATGAGCGACCTGCCCGAGCGCGTGCACACCCGAGTCGGTTCGGCCGGCGCCCTGCACAACGACTTCTTCTTGCGCGAAACGAAAGACGGCGGTCTCCAGCGCCGCCTGCACAGAGGGACCGTTCGCCTGGCGCTGCCAGCCGACGAAGGGTCCGCCATCATATTCGACGATCAGTTTCCAACGGGTCATTGGAATTTCGTTCCACGGGGCACCGGACGGCCGCGGAGGAAATCGACCGCCGCAACCGGCCGCTTTCCCTCGCGCTGCAACTGGATTAAGCGCAGCGCGCCGGTGCCACAGGCGATGGCTAGATCATCGTCGAGCGCCTCGCCCTTCGCACCTGAGGCGTCAATAGGTTTGGCAGCGAGCACCTTGATCCGCTCACCCGCAACTTCGAACCACGCACCCGGCCATGGCGCAAAGGCATTGATGCGCCGTTGGACGACCATCGAGTCCTCCGACCAATCGATGCGCGCTTCCGACTTATCGATCTTCTTTGCATAGGTCGCTTCGGCATCGACCTGGGCCCGGGGCGTAATCGCGCCCGCGGCATATTCCGCGAGAGCCGATACGATTATCCGTGCCCCGAGTTCCGCAAGAGCGTCGTGCAACTCGCCCGCATTCGTCTCAGAAGCAGTCGCGATGCTTTCCATCCACAACACGGGTCCGGTGTCGAGCCCCTCTTCCATCATCATGATCGAGATACCGGTCTCCGCATCCCCGGCGAGGATCGCACGTTGGATGGGAGCGGCTCCTCGCCAACGCGGCAGCAATGAGGCATGCACGTTGATGCAGCCAAGGCGCGGCGCCGCGAGGATCGGCAGCGGCAGGATTAGCCCGTATGCGGCCACGACGGCCGCGTCGAGACCAAGTGCCGCAAACGCCGCCTGAGCACTTGCATCGCGCAGGCTCGTGGGCGTGTATACCGGAAGACCACACTCCACCGCCCAGGCTTGCACTGGTGAGGGTCGTTTCTTCTGGCCGCGCCCCGAACGGCGGGGCGGCTGAGTATAGACAGCGGCAATCTCATGTCCCGCCTTATGAAGCGCCGCCAGACTCGGCACCGCGAAATCCGGAGTGCCCATGAAGGCGAGGCGAAGGCCACTCATAGCGCGCACCGCATGGTCACCGATGTTGATCGGTCATATCCTACATGCGCGGTCCGTCCCGTCTCGCGGAATCCCATCGCGGCAAAAACGACGTGATTTTCGGTCAGCTCGACCCGCGCCTGCAGTTCGATTTCCCGGTAACCCTCGGCGCGCGCCGCGTCCGCGGCGGCCTCGAAAAGTCGGCGTCCTATGCCCTGCCCCTGGCGGGCCGTGTCAACCGCGAGCTTACCGAGATACATCACGTCGGGACGCCGGGTGAGAAATACACTGCCGACAAGCGCCGCTCCCGCTTCCGCCAGCAGCACAATCCCGTCTTCCGACTGCGTCCGAATTGCGTCGACGGTCAGGCGGTGAGCAGAAGAGGGCGGGTCAATCCGGTCTTCCATATAGGCAAAAGCCGCCAGAACAAGCTCAAGTACATTCTGCCAATCGGTCTCTTGCGGGTCCGCGCGGTGGATGACGATGATGTCGGATTGAGGCACAACGCTATTCGGCGGCTGCCGCCTTCATCTTCTTTACCTTCTGCAGCTTTCGCAGGATCATGTTGCGCTTCAGTGAGGTCAGATGATCAACAAAGAGGACACCCTCCAAGTGATCTATCTCGTGCTGGATGCAGGTCGCAAGTAGGCCGTTCGCCTCGAGTTCCTGCTCCGTATTGGTTTCATCTATATACTTCACCCAAATACGTTCCGGGCGTTCAACATCGGCGTAATGATCGGGCAGCGACAGGCAACCTTCCTCGTAGAGCGAGAGTTCGTCCGACGTCCAAACCAGTTCCGGGTTGACCATGCGATAAGGAGCTCTCTCTTCCTCAGTCTTGCCAACATCAACGACGATAATCCGCTTGGTGACGCCGATCTGAGGTGCCGCAAGGCCAACACCGGGCGCCAGGTACATGGTCTCCAACATGTCGTCCATCAGCTTGGCGATTTCCGAATCGACGCTCTCGACCGGTTTAGACTTAAGCTTGAGAAGCTTATCGGGCGCAGTGATGATTGGCAGGACCGCCATGGGCAAAACGATGCGAAGCTGTTAAAGACCTCCCGTAGGTATGATTCATCCGACATATCGTCAAGTCCCAAGGAATTCTGAGCTGACCTCATGGAAGCTCCCCTGCTGATTGCCATTATCGCCGCCGTACTTGCTGCCGTCGCCGCTGTCTATTTCGCAATGCGCAGCCGCAGCGCCGAAGCGGGTGCAGCAACGCAGGACGACATGCTCACTGATTTGCGCGAGGCCGCTGCGGAGAGCGACCGGCGGCTTGCGGTCACCACTACGCAGCTCGCCGAGATCCAATCCCAATTTGCAACGGCCGCTGCCGAGCGCGACCGGTTGCGCGAGGCGGAAAAAGATCTGATAACTCAGGTCGAAGTCCGGAAGAAGGAGATCGAACTCCAGAACGAGAAGCTGAAGGATTGGGAAGAAGCGCAGCGCAACTTCATGGAAAGCGCCAACGCCGCACTTGCGGAGAGTGCCACGAAACTCTCGAGCAAACTGCTTGAAGACCACAAACGCGAGGCCGTCGCCGCCAAGGAAGATTCAGAGAAACGGGTCAAGAAGGCGACAGAAGAGCTTTTCAAGCAATTCGAAACGGTTTCCCATTCCGTGGCCAGCCTCAACGAGCGAGTCGGGCGAAACGACGCCTTGGTCGAGACCGTACAGAAGGCCCTCTCCAGCCCCGGAGGAGCGGGTCAGTTCGCCGAAATCGGGTTGGAGAACAGCCTCAAGTCCTTCGGTCTTAAATCCGGACGCGATTACATCATCCAGCAGACCTTGGAAGCCGATGACGGCAGCCGGGTGCGGCCCGATGCGGTCGTGTTCCTGCCGTCCGATTCAGTCCTCGTGATCGATTGCAAGGCGTCGAAGTTCCTCTTCGACCTTGCGGCCGCCGAGGAAGAGGATACCCGGCAGGCCGCTTCCGAGAACCTGCGGCGGACCATGCGCACACATCTGCGCGCACTCGGCGGCCGTGACTACGCGAGCGCGATCCAAGCCGAATACCGGCGGGCAGGAAAATCAAGCGAAATTCGACGTACCCTTAACGTTATGTATCTGCCGAACGAGGGAGCGATCGAGAAGATTTCTAAGATCGACCCCGACTTCGCAACGGAAGCGGCAAAACTACGCATTACGGTGGTCGGCCCGACGGGACTTCTCGCGATCATCGCCTTTGCCCGGATCGACATCGACCTTGGTCAGCAGACCGAGAATCAGGAAAAGATCGTCGAGGCGACTCGCGTCCTGCTGGAGCGGACGGCCGTCATGATACGTCACGCCGCCGGCGTCGGGCGCGGTCTCAAGACGGCGTCGACGAATTACGGGAAATGGCTGAGCTCAATCAACCGCAGCCTACTGCCCGCCACTCGAAACCTTGAAAAACTAGGGGTGCGCACCGACGGAAAGGTGCTGCCCAACCAGCTGCCGGGATTCCAAGTGATAGAGAACGAGTCAGACGCCCTGATCGACGGCGAGGCGGCGGAAATCGAAACTCCCGAACAACTGACCCTGCCGGGCAACGAGAGTGATTGATTTACCTTTCGGGCAGGCCGGGACCCAGCGGAAATTAGAACGGACCCGATAGCGCAGTGCCGCTTCGTCGGATGCCGGCAACTTGACCTGCCATACAGCCTGACGATCGATCCGCCGCGTGTGCGGTTGGAATACGAAAAGAATGCGCCACTCGCCGATCATCGATTCCAGGGCTTCGACGGTCACCAGTTCTGCTTTAGCGTTATTCAAGACAATTTCATAGACCCCTTACGCCGTGCCCTTGGGTAGGCCCTGTATGAAATAGTCCGTAAGTTTTCTCCGGGCGGTCACGTCGGGCGCGCGCCCATCGTTCCGATGGGTCAAGATGAAGGGTATAATCCGCGGACCAGCCAAGTCCCTGTGCGAGATGGGTGAGACGGCAGTCTTGGGTCGCAGTGCACGGCGCCTCGAGATCGAGTTCCAATGTTGGCTTATGCAGGGTACCTAGCGGCAGCCCGGGTAGCGCAATGCGCCCGAGCGGCACGACCTCGACATGCCCATCCAATTCCACAAGCGGTTTCGGTTGCGCACGTAATAGCATGGTCGGCCGCACAATTTCCTCCGCATTGGCGTGGTTCACCGTTACTACTGAGACGGTCTGTCCTACAAATAGGGATAGAAGGGAAGAGGCCGATT
>DJKK01000171.1:22418-25447 GCA_002434595.1 Alphaproteobacteria bacterium UBA6544
CGCCTCGGACTAAATACCGCGCGGTAAATTGTCGACACGGAATTGGCCTGTCCCCGTTGCCAACGCGCACCGAGCGCACCTCTTCAACAAGTGCGTATCGGCCGTCGTAGATCGCGAGAGAAACGCCGGGAGGATCCAATGATTGTCCTCAGACCGGCGAAATAAGCCCTACCGATGACGCCAGAATGGCTGCCTACTGAAGTGCCGGGGACATTGCACCCGGTATCCTATCCGACTGAGCGCCGCGACCGAAGGGCGGTTTCCAACGTTCCGTCGTCGAGATAATCCAGTTCACCACCGACCGGAACGCCATGCGCCAACCGCGTCACCTCAACGCCGGTTCCGGCAAGTCGGTCGGCGATATAATGGGCCGTCGTCTGGCCATCGACGGTCAGGTTCATCGCGAGAATGACTTCGCGCAGGTCGCCAGCCTCGGCCCGCGCCACCAGACCGGCGATGTTGAGATCCTCTGGTCCGACCCCGTCGAGCGCGGAAAGCCGGCCGCCGATTACATGATAGAGGCCCTTGAAGGAACGCGTCCGTTCCAACGCCCACAAGTCGGCCACGTCCTCCACAACGCAGACCAGGGTGCGGTCGCGGGCCTCATCCATGCAGACACCGCAGGGTTCCACCGTGTCCAGGTTTCCGCACGTGCCACACACCAAAATGGCGTCGGCGGCGGCGTTTAAGGCCTGCGCCAAAGGCTGCATCAGACTTTCACGCCGTTTGATCAAATGCAGCACGGCGCGCCGCGCCGAGCGTGGTCCCAAACCAGGTAACCGAGCCAACAACTGAATCAGGCGGTCGATTTCAGTCATATGCGTAATCAGAACGGGAACTTCATACCCGACGGCAGTGGCAATCCACCCATCAGCTTCTGCGTCTCCTCCTGGACCCGCATCTCGATCTTCGACTTGGCGTCGTTATGCGCAGCGACGATCAGGTCCTCCAGAATCTCGGCGTCTTCTGGTTTGACGAGAGACGGATCGATCTTTAGACGCCGCATCTCACCCTTCCCGTTGAGAACGACGGTCACGAGGCCTGCGCCGGCGAAACCCTCAATCTCGATGGCAACGAGCGATTCCTGCATCTCAGCCATCTTCTCCTGCATTTCCTGCGCCTGCTTCATCAGCTGGCCGAGATTCTTCATCGATCAGTCCTCATCGTCGCTATCGTCATCATCTTCCAACGGACCGGCGTCGGGAATCTCCGCCGGCTCCCGGTTCGTAACCTTGGTCACCGCGGCGCCCGGGAAGGCGTCCTTAACGGCACGCACGAGATCATCCGATTCCGCTTCATCAATCAACCTCTGTTCTTCAGCGCGTGCCTGATCACCTAGAGTCTCTTCGCCGGTCTCGCCGGACACCGTGACCACCCAGCGGCGCCCGGTCCACTCCCCAAGAAAGGCGGAAATGCGATTGACGAGATCGCGCGGCGCATCGGCGGTCGGACGAACTTCGATCCGGCCGGGCGCGAAGCGCACCAGATGGACGCTGCTCTGAAGGTGCGAGTAAAGGATCATTTCACGCCGTTTGCGGAAGAGATCGACGACGGCCTTGAAGTTGTCGGGCTGCAGGGTGCTCGGTTCCGGATCCGCCGGCGCGGATTCCGCTGTCGCGAGGGCCGGCGACGCACTAGCGATGGGGCCACCACCGGGCGTTGCGGAATCTGGCGGTGGGGGGCCGGGCGGCGGCGGCGGCGATTCCGATTGCGACGCTTCGGAATGCGGAGCGGACGACGGAACGGGTGTCGCTGGATCTCCCGAAGATGCGGCGCCGGTCAATTGCCGAACAAGTGCCGCCGGAGACGGCAGAGCGGAAGCATGCGCCAAACGCACCAATGCCATCTGCGCGGCCTGCACAGCGTTCGGTGCCGACTGGACTTCACCAACACCTTTCAGCATGAGTTGCCAGGCGCGGGTCAGGGTCGGCATCGAGAGATTGGTCGCCATTTCCTTCCCGCGGGTCCGCTCAAGCTCCGGTGTGTAAGCCGCATCGGCCACCGTCGGGGCGGTCTTGATGCGGGTCAGCCAATAGACCACGTCGAGAATATCCTGAAGCACGACGAGCGGATCAGCGCCGTCGTGATACATCGTGTCGAAACGGTCCAACGCACCGGCGATGTCGCCTGCCATGACCTGATCGAACAGGTCATAGACCTGTGCCCGGTCCGCCAGCCCCAACATGTTGCGCACCGCCTCCACATCCAGCTTGTCCGTCCTTGGCGCCAGCGCCTGATCGAGCAGTGACAGTCCGTCGCGCACCGACCCATCAGCAGCGCGCGCAATCAAGTGCAGGGCATGGTCGTCCACCAGGACGCCTTCTTGCCCCGCCACCCATTTAAAATGTTCCGCCAACCGTTCCATCTCGACACGCCGCAGATCAAACCGCTGACAGCGTGAAAGGACGGTCACCGGCACCTTGCGAATTTCCGTCGTCGCGAAAATGAACTTCACGTGCTCGGGCGGTTCCTCAAGTGTCTTCAGCAACGCATTGAACGCGTTGCGCGAGAGCATGTGCACCTCGTCGATGATGTACACCTTGTAGCGGGCCGACACCGGACGATAGCGCACACCCTCGATCAACTCGCGCACATCGTCCACGCCGGTGCGGCTCGCGGCATCCATCTCGAACACGTCGACATGCCGGTCATCTCGGATCGACACGCAATTATCGCAGACGCCGCAGGGGTCGACCGTCGGCCCGCCCTTTCCGTCTGACCCGACGCAATTGAGCGCCCGGGCGATGATCCGCGCGGTCGTCGTCTTTCCAACCCCGCGGACACCGGTCAGAATGAAAGCGTGCGCAACACGGCCCATCTCGATAGCGTTCGATAGCGTGCGCACCAGCGCGTCTTGCCCGATCAACGTCTCAAAGCTCGACGGCCGATATTTCCGGGCGAGGACGCGGTATTCAGGGCTATCGGCGGTATCTGCCATATGCGCTCTCCGGTTGCCGGTGGCCTCGCAGTGAAGGAAGTGGAAGACTGGACGAACGACCCGGGTCAAAAACTCGTTACGGCTGCTTCCT
>DJKK01000062.1:0-5021 GCA_002434595.1 Alphaproteobacteria bacterium UBA6544
GAACCCCTGAGGCTCGATACCGCGCTTGACTGGTCTGAATGGGGCGGATTCTCCGGCGCTATTGAGATGTGCAACAACAACGGCGCCTGTCGCAAGTTCGACGCCAGTGTTATGTGTCCCTCCTATCGGGCGACGCTCGATGAGAAGCATCTCGTGCGCGGGCGCGCGAATACGCTGCGCCTGGCGCTTTCCGGACAACTCGGCGAGAACGCATTTACCTCGGAGGAATTGAAGGAGACCATGCAGCTTTGCGTCGGCTGCAAGGGCTGCAAGAGAGAATGTCCGACCGGCGTCGATATGAGTCGGATGAAGACCGAGTTTCTACACCATTACAATCGCCGTCACGGCCTCACACTGCGCGACCGGCTTGTCGCGTATCTGCCCCGCTATGCGCCATGGGCACGAAAAATAGCGGGAATTCTGAACCTGAGGGACAGATTGCCCGGACTGGCAAAGCTTTCGGAAGCCATCGTCGGCTTCAGCGCGAATCGGACGTTACCAACATGGCGCCGCGACGCGTTCGATGCGGATAAGGCAGACACGCTGGGCCCCGAAGACGGCAAACCCGTCGTCCTGCTGGCCGATACCTTCAGTACTTATTTCGAGAAGGAAAATGTCGACGCCGCCGCACGGGTCCTGGCTGCGGCGGGATATCGCGTCACCTTTGCCGCGCCGCTTACTGGAGAGCGCCCACTCTGCTGCGGGCGCACCTTCCTAGCCGCGGGATTGGTCGACGAGGCCCGCATCGAGGCACGCCGAACGATCGAGGCGCTGGCTCCGCATATTGCAGCAGGCACACCGATCGTCGGCCTAGAGCCTTCCTGCCTATTGACCCTCCGCGATGAGTTCGAGGCTATCCTGCCGGGCGAGGAAACAGCCGCCTTGGCAAAACAGGCAAAGCTGTTCGAGGAATTTATCGCCGAGGAAACAGACGCCGGGCGGTTCGCACCCGACTTCAAGCCAATCAGCCGTAAGAAAGCTCTCCTGCACGGACATTGTCACCAGAAGGCGTTTGCCGCCATGGGCGCGGTCGAGAAGACCTTACGCCTGGTCCCGAACTTGGAAGTAGAGACGGTCGCATCGAGTTGTTGTGGTATGGCGGGCGCGTTCGGCTACCAGGAAGAGACATATGATATTTCAATGCAAATGGCGGAAGCCTCGTTGCTACCCGCGGTGCGGGCTGAACCTACGGACAGTTATATCGTTGCCGATGGAACCAGCTGCCGCCACCAGATCGAGGATGGGACGGCCCGCATTGCCCTGCACGTGGCCCGCATCCTCGACGAAGCTTTGGCGTCGCGATAAGGAGCCGACTGATGAGTTATATTGCCATACCGATCTCCGAAACCGAACCTACTCACGCAGATGAGCGCGAGCCGACTACACTGCATGCCAATCTTGTCGCACTAATTCGCGAACTCGTAATCGAAGGTGATTTGGAGCCGGGCGCCAAGGTTCCCGAACGCATCCTCTGTGAAAGGTTCAACGTCTCACGCACGCCGCTCCGCGAAGCCCTAAAGACGCTCGCCTCCGAAGGGTGGCTGGAGATTTTGCCGCATAAGGGCGCGCGGGTGACACGCCTCAGCGAAGAAGACGTCGATCAAATGTTCCCAATCATGGGCGCGTTGGAGGCGCTATCTGGCGAACTCGCCTGCGCCAACCTCTCTGAGGAGCAGTTCGCCGAGATACGGGCCATACACTACCAAATGGTTTTGCACTACACTCGTCGCGAACTGGCGCCGTATTTTCAGATAAACCAACTGATCCACGAAAAGATTCTTGCCGCTGCCGCGAACCCGCTTCTCGTGCAGATGTACCAAACCTTATCGGGCCGCATCCGGCGCGCCCGGTATGTCGCGAATATGTCCGAAGACCGTTGGGAGCAAGCAATCGAAGAACACGAAGAAATGCTTTCCGCACTCGCGGCACGCGATGGTCAATCCCTTGCGGACGTGCTTCGGCGTCATCTCAGCAACAAGTGCGAGACAGTTAAGGCACACCTACGGCAGGAATCGGCCGCGTAATTATGGATGGCGCCTAGGCGCGTACACGATGTCGATAGGTCACGTTCACGCGCGTTGAGCGAGCGATGTATACGACCATGAACAACGTAACAGCGGTCACCACGACAGAAATAGGAATCGCCTTCGGTGAGATCATCCCGAAAGTGAACCAGATCGCCCAGTTTACCGAGAACAGAGACACAGCCACGTTCGGCATGACTTTATGCATCTTTGGTGCGAGGTAAATGAACGGCACCATCAGGCAGAACTGAATGAAGCACGTAAAATCGGCCATCGTCATATTCTCGTAACCATACGATTGCGTCAATGCATAGCCGCTATCCAAGAACACAATGTAGAGGCTATGCAGGCTCCAAACGACACAGATCGCATAAACGGCGTATAACCCGCCACCGAAACCGTAATCTGGATGGTTCTTCGCCTCTTCTTCCGAAATACTTTTCCAGTCCATTCAGACGTTCCCCCGATTTCGCCTCATCGTCCCAAAGGCATCAAAACTATTTAAATACCGCACCTGCCCGTGCCTTCAAGGGCCATTTCCGACGTGCGGAGCGCCAGATGATGGCAAGGGGATGCCGCTATTTCAACGACGAATCTGGGCCATTGTCTAATTATTCCATATCGAGCCGCAAACCGGCTTGCCGCATGAGCGGCATCACGTGCTTACCGAAGAAATCAAGATCTGGCAGGAAGTCATAAAAATTGACCTGCATCCCATCACAACCGGCCCGCTTTAGCTTGATGAACCAGTCGACGATCTGTTCAGGGGTGCCGACCAGATGCACGTTCCCCCCGACCGCCCAATTGTCTTTTGAATGGCCGCGCCACGAAGATTGATCGCCACCCATGAATGTCGCCACGAAATTATCGACTGCAACCTGATCGCGTTGATCGAGAATGCGATGGTATTGCGCCCACGCCGCCTCTTCCGTTTCCCGGCAAATCACGTGCGGGTTGATCATAATCTTAATACGGCGTTTCTTTTCCCACGCTGATTTCCGTATCTTCTTAATATGCGCCGGCAGTGTACGGCACGCATCGGACGGATCGGCGCCGCCCGGACTGGTCACGAAGATGATATCAGAATGGGTCGTTGCGTAGTCGACACCCGCTGGCGACGACCCCGCATTTACAAGCACCACGGATTCGTTGACTGGTTTTGGGGCGACAAAAGCGTTTTCTGTCTGCCACCACTTGCCCTCAAAGGTCAGTTCCTCTTCTTCTGACCACAGCCGACGCATGATTGTAGTAAATTCGTCAGTCATGGCGTAACGATCGTCGTGGGAGATCGGATCGAGACCGAACATGCGGAACTCGCTTTCCTTGTAACCGGTCACGACATTGAGCCCCCAGCGCCCACCGCTCATATGGTCGATCACCGCACCGTATTTAGCCAGATGCAGCGGATGCCAACCGTAGAGGACGTGAACGGTCGCGATCAAAAGGACGTTCTTTGTGATCGGAGACAGTCCGGCAGAGGTGACAAAGGGGTCCAGCGCATTTTCGCGGAAGCGAATGTCACCACCATAACCGCCCTTCCCCATCCACTGGGCCAACGCGAAGACGATATCGAAACCGAGTCGGTCCGCCTTACGCGCGCATTTGGCATTATATTCGAAATCCCATGATGTCTTGCGCGGCGCCTTAGATGGGCTCCACGCACCTTCCTGATGCGGGAGAAAGAGACCAAGCATTAGCGGTTGGCGCGCCGCCCGCTCAAAGGCACTGTCCGGTCGCGCTTTGCGTTTTCGCATTTTGGGAGCGGAGGCCATGAACCGGTTACCTAGCGTCTTTCTTAATCATATCCGCCGCCTTTTCGGCGATCATGATGACCGGCGCATTTGTATTGCCAGAGACCAATCGCGGCATGACCGAAGCATCGACCACGCGCAAGCCACCAATGCCATGCACCCGGAGTCGATCGTCGACCACGGCCATCGGGTCGTTGCCCATCTTGCAGGTACCAACTGGGTGATACACCGTACCGCCGACGCGGCGTGCGTGATCCAGCAACTCGTCGTCCGTTCGGCAATCTGGCCCCGGCACGAACTCGACATCCCGATAGGCATCGAGCGCCGGGCGCTCGAGAATGTCACGCGCGATCTTCAGGCCGGCGACATGGGTCTCCCGATCAAGCTCCTCCTTGAGGAAGTTCGGCTTGATGGCTGGCCGATCCCGATGGTCATCCGACAAAATGTGTACTGTTCCCCGACTCTCGGGGCGCAGCTGGCAGGGCCCAAGCGACATGCCGGGAAAATCGTGCAAGATTCGCTTGTGCGGGTCGGCAAAACTCGCGTGAGCACAGTGGTACTGCACATCCGGCGTCTCAAGTTCCGGACGAGTCTTAACGAAGCCATGGGCAATACCGGCCGGCATCGTTAGTGCCCCCTTCCCTTGGAAGAGCAGTTTTAGGCCTTCCGTCAACAGTGATAGCCCACGTGTGGTTTCGTTCAGCGTGACCGGTTGTTTTACTTTCCACGCCATCCGACTGATGTAGTGGTCCTGGTGGTTCTCACCTACACCCGCCAATTCATGACGCACGTCGATGCCATGCTCCCTGAGGAGTTCGGGCTGGCCAACACCGGACAGTTCCAGAATTTGCGGTGACTGGATGGCGCCGGCACAGAGGATGACTTCCTTGCGGGCCCGCGCCGCGCGCGGGAACCCATGAACCGTGTAATTGATCCCTAAAGCCTTATTGCCTTCAAAAATCACGTCGCGTGCGAACGCATCCGTCTCCACTTTCAGGTTAGCACGACCGCGAATGGGATCGAGGAACGCTCGACTCACACTGTATCGCCGTCCACCTTTTTGCGTGACTTGATAGTAGCCGAAACCTTCTTGAGTCGGGCCGTTATAGTCTGGATTCTTCGGATACCCCGCTTCTTCCGCCGCGTCGATGAATGCATCGAGAATGGGATATGTCTCGCTCAGGTCTTCGACCTGAAGCGGGCCACCGACACCATGCAATTCGGTTGGGCGGTCAACGTTATTCTC
>DJKK01000062.1:5423-7025 GCA_002434595.1 Alphaproteobacteria bacterium UBA6544
TAATCCTGTGACTGGCCGCGCACGTAGAGCATCCCGTTAATCGAACTCGATCCGCCAAGAACCTTACCGCGCGGAACCGGGATCGAACGATTGTAGGTATATTCCTCGGGCTCGGTCTCAAACAGCCAATTCACACTGGGATCCTGCATCGTCTTGATGTATCCAACGGGGATATGGATCCAAAAATTGTTGTCCTTACCGCCGGCTTCGAGCAGTAGGACGTTCGCGTCGGGGTCTTCCGACAGGCGATTAGCCATGACACAACCAGCCGACCCAGCCCCCACGACAATGTAGTCAAACTCAGCCATTTTCGCGCGTCTCCTGCCCATTTCTTTAGCTGTTTAACTAGTACCCTGAACCTCCGGCCGGTCAAGGTATCAGCTAACCAAGGGCGACGGGTGACACGGCCAAATCTCACGCGTTTCAGCGGGCGTAATTCAATGGCAAAGCAGTCGTATACTTAATTCTCTCCATGGCGAAGGTCGAACTAACATCAGACAAACCGCCGACTTCGATCAACCGTTTGTAGACCGCATCGTAAGCTGCGATATCCGGCACCACGACCCGCAACATGTAATCAACGTCACCGCTCATTCGATAGAACTCGACAACTTCCTCGATCAGGTCGACATGCCGTGCAAAACATTCCAGCCATTCCTGCGAGTGCTGCGCTGTCTTGATCGCGACGAATACCGTAACCCCGACATTGAGCTTGGCCGGGTCCAATATGGCGACGCGCCCCTGCAGTATGCCCGCCTTCTCCATGTTCTGGATACGCCGCCAGCACGGCGTTGACGATAGCCCGACCACTTCGGCAATTTCCGCAAGCGGCATCGAAGCGTCACGCTGAAGGCAACCCAGAATCCTGCTGTCAAACTCATCCAAGAAATAAACTCCTAAATAATCTTATTTATTAGATTATTTTTTTATAATTCACCTTATTATTAGCCTAAATAGCAAATCCTTTTCTACTCGCGCGGTATATGGTTCTCACATTCAACGGCAAAGAAGAACGAGGTGAGAAAATGATCCGCAGGCTATTCACCGAACATCCCGCAAGCGTCAATGAGACGTATTTCCAGCACCTCTGCGCGGCGATGTCATTTGCGACAGCAATGGCCGTCGCGACACTCGCCTGCCTAGTCCACGCCTTTCTTCCCTTTCTCTGCGTGACGACGGGCAGCCGTAAGATCACAGAGCTTCATGATCGCATGGTCGCCAATCGGGTGATCCACCCGGCCCCAGCCATGCACGAGGACACCGTCAAGGCCTAGAGTATCCGCCGCCATTCGATTAACCCGAAGACGGCCCGCCAATGCCACTTATCGAACGTATCGACAGCCGACACTTCGAGATACCGCTGAAGAAATTTCACTTTGACGCCAAGCACGGCGACCATACCCATTCCAAATTTATCACGACAATCGTCCGGCTGAGCGACGGTACGCATGGAAACGGCTACTTCTATACCGGCGGGCGCGGCGGTAAAGAGATCACCGCGATGATCCGTCATGACCTGGCACCATATCTTGCAGGTATAGACTGCGAGGATATCGACGCGCTTTACGACGACACGCAATTGCATGTCCATTATGTCGGGGG
>DJKK01000062.1:7314-7706 GCA_002434595.1 Alphaproteobacteria bacterium UBA6544
GACGACACGCAATGGCATGTCCATTATGTCGGGTGTGGGGGCGTTGCCTCATTCGCGATATCGGTGGTCGACACCGAGCTCTGGGATATCCGAGGTAAACAGGAAAGCGAACCGCTGCATCGAATGGCTGGCGGCGCCAACACCCAAACAAAAGCCTATTGCGGTGGGATCGACCTCAACTTTTAGACCAAAAAGCTTCTCGCAAACGTCAACGGATACCTGGAGCGCGGCTCCAACGCGGTCAAGATGAAGCTCGGATGGGACAAACTTGCAGAAGACGTTGAGAAGGTTCGCGTCGTGCACGAGGCGGCCGGATATTGCATTCATCGTCGATGCGAATTACGCACTCGACACTGAACGCGCCATCGTCGCGGCAAATGCGTTTAAGCCCT
>DJKK01000291.1 GCA_002434595.1 Alphaproteobacteria bacterium UBA6544
CGCCCTGCGGTGCGGATTGAGGGGCGGTTCGAACTCGTAGTTCTCGATGTTCGGCGCCACCCAGAAGGCGATCTTCTTGCCCTCCGGCCAAGTCAGCTTTGGACGGTCGATATAGGGCCAGTAGTCGTAATGTCCGGGGTCTCTAATCATAGGCTCAGATTCCAAAGCTCTTATTTACGTAGTTTACGAATCCGCCACGTTCTAGATGCGAGACCTGACGCGACTTGTCGTCGGACCAGCCGTAACCTTCCCTCTCGCCGTATTTCTCGACTTCACGTTGGCGACGGATGGGATTGCGCTTGGCACGCCGCTCATCGTAGCCATCGATTTCCGTCTCGAAGTTGCTGTCGTCGTAGCGGTCCTTATGGACCATTACGCGCGGCGGCAGGCGTAGACTGACCCAAGGCTCCCAGTCGGGGTATCCGATACAGAGGCCGGCGACCGGGAAAACCCGTTCAGGCAATTCCAGCATCGCAGAGATTTCTTCCACCGGCTCACGCACGGCGCTAATCGGGCAGGTAACCAGGCCTTCCGCTTCCGCCGCGCGGATGAAGGCCGACATCGCCAGCGCGGCATCGACCGTCGGATTGAAGAAAGAATCCAGCTCTTCGTGCGCGAAGTGGGTCCCCCGGTATTCACAGACCTTACGAATGCGGCGCCCGTCGCCACAGAAGACCAGGAATTCCGGCGCATCCGCGATCCAGGTCATCGAGGGTATCAGTTCAGCCAAACGGTCCTTCTTCGCTTGCTCCGTAACATGCAGGATAGCGTACTGCATGAGGTCCGACTTGGTCGGGATCGAGAGCGCGGCGGCGAACAAGAGCTGCAACAAATCGGGATCCACCGATTTGTCCGACCAGCGTCGATGCGAGCGATGCGCCAATTGCCGCGCAATCTCGCCTTCCGCTGGCCGATCACGCCCCAGTTCCGTCGCTTCGCCGAAACGGGCCTCGTAAAGGTCCGCCAAGGTTTCGGTCATGTTGCCTTTCCTTTCGCAATTCTGCTCTCACCGACGCTCAGGCGCGGATTGCGGATTCGCCCCAAAGGCGCTCCGGAATGACAATTTATTCGTTCTGTCGTTCCAGGGCATGTGAAGCACGAACCCGGAATTTCGGCCTTAGCAAAACTTGCGGGTTGGCCACTCATTTACGTCTCGAGCCCTTCAAGAAACCCGCCCATTGCCGTGTTGAAATCCGTAGAATTGTCGAGATTGGCGGCGTGGCCCGCTTTCTCAATAACGGCCTTCTCGGCGCCCCTTATCTTGGCCGCCATATAGTCCGCCGCCGCGATAAAGGGTGTGTCATCCACACCCACCAGTACAAGCGTCGGTTTTTCGATGTCCGGTAGGGAAAAGATCACTTCCGAATTGTCGTGCGCCAGCATGCCGCGCGCGGCGTGCGCGAGACCCTGCGCATCCCGATGCTCGGCCCGCAGGTATTCCACCCGGTCGCCCATGATGGCGAGGCCTTCATCTTCGAAGCGTTGTGCCCGGCGGTTGGCCGTCTCGTTCCACTTGAGCCGCGCTTCATCCTTTTTGAAGCCCGGTCCACAATTGAACAACATCAAGGCGTCGCACCTCTCGGGATGGACGCGATGGAAGGCCAGCGTCGAATAGCCGCCCAGCGAATGCCCACCAATGACCGCGCGCTCGAGCCCGCATTCATCGAGCAACGCCGCGATATCAGCGACCGTGTGTTGTTTCGAATATTGTTCCGGATCGTCCGGGCAGTCGCTCTCGCCGTGGCCGCGCAAATCCCAAATAATGATCCGGTACTTGCCCTTGAAGGCCCCGACCTGGTCCCGCCACATCTGACTGGTCGCTCCATAACCGTGCGACAATAGGATGGCAGGTCCCTTACCATGGTCCTCGTAGTAGAGACGCACGCCGTCGCGCGTTACGTAGGCCATGTCTATTCCTCAACTTCGTAACCGAATTCCGCTGCGGATTCGGTTAGCCAATGCCACAGGTTCACAACGTAGCTACGCGGCACATACAGCTCGAACGCTTCAGGGCCGACCCGATGCACCAACACGCCCGCATGCTCGACCATCGTGTGGGCAATCGCCTGAACCGGAAAGATGCTCGTATGCATATCGACCGTAACGCCTTTCGCAAGGACGTTGCGCGCCTTCAGTCCCGTGATCCGTAGGATTGCGCGGCTGTCTGAAATATCGAGGAAGACGGCGTCTTCATCAGTGAACTTGCCATCGAACCGCGACATCAAGGTTGGGTCGTTGGCCGTGAACCAGAGCCGTTCCGCCCCGGCCCAGATCGCCGTCACCGTATCCGCGACAGCCGCGATCCCAAACGTGCCTGGCACCGTGCCGCCGGCTACCTTAGCGATCTGGCGCGCGACGACATCGAACGTATCCGGCCAGCCGGCGGCCTGTACGATCCGCCTACCCCGCACCTCGGAAAGTGTTACCTGCGGGGTCTTTCCCGCACCGTAGCGTCCCAGTTTGATCCGGCCCGCAAGTTGTGAACGCGCCTCAACCACGCAACCGCTCCCCGTCCGGATCGACGAAATGGGGGCTCACCACATCCACCTCTATGTTTTCGCCTTTTACCGCGTGGCAGGCGTACATGCGGGTCCCCTGACGCTCCGCACCGTTGGCCACCAAGGCAAGTCCCACGTAGTGACCAAGTTCCGGGCTATACGAGACCGACGTAATATGCCCGAGGAGACCGGCCGCTTCCGGCGTTTCCGTCAACTCATCGAACGAAGCAACGTCGCCCACGGGTCGATCAGGCGGATGGAAAGGTGCCTCGCGGATCAGCGCGCCCGACTTCAGATTGAGTGATCTATCGACGGGTATAAGCCCCACCAGTTTTAGTCGGTCCGCCTCAAGGAGTGCCGGGCGATGCATGAGCACGCCGCCGACGAAGTGCTTCTTCTTGCTCGCCATGCGGCCGAGGCCGAGATCGTCCATCGTCGTCAATCCGTCGAGCTCCGGTCCCGCTACATGGCCTTTCTCGATGCGCAGAGCCGCCATCGCTTCGGTGCCATACGGAACAACACCAAAGGGCTGACCCGCCTCCCAGATCCGCTCCCAAAGGGCGTGTCCGTATTCGGAGGTAGTGTAAATCTCATAGGCAAGTTCGCCCGAAAAACTGATCCGGAAGATACGCACCGGCGCGCCATCCAAGATTCCATCCACGACCCCCATAAAGGGAAGCGCATCGTTCGACATATCAATATCGGTGCCGAGCGCGGCTAGGAGTTCGCGGCTCTTCGGACCAGCGACAGCAATACCCGCCCACTGGTCGCTAACCGAAGTGAGGTGCACACATAGTTCGGGCCACTCAACCTGAAGAAGCTTCTCCATAAACGCCATGACCGGTCCGGCATTCGCCGTAGTCGTGGTCATGAAATAGTGGTTCTCGGCAATCCGCGACGTGGTACCGTCGTCATAGACGACGCCGTCATCGCGCAACATCACGCCATAACGCGCGCGGCCGACCTTCAGGGTCGCGAAATTGTTCGCATAGACGCGCTCAAGAAATTCCGTTGCATCGGGGCCCTGAACGTCGATCTTGCCGAGGCTGGTCACGTCGACGATGCCGACCGCTTCGCGCACCGCTTTCGCT
>DJKK01000141.1 GCA_002434595.1 Alphaproteobacteria bacterium UBA6544
CATCCGGTTGCAAATAGGCCCAGGCCCCGTTTCCAAGATCATGCAAACCCTTCGTGTAAGGATATTCCGCCATCTCGCCTCCGGCCTGCGTTCGATATCTGGGACAGAATGCGGCCTAGAACCGCCCCACCGCAATATCGCCGCATCACATCTGTTCTCGAAATCGAATGGAATAGGAACAGCCGCCTTAATCTCCCGTTTTTGACAAACGGTCCCAATCGAATTCGAGTGGACGTTTTTCAAGGAAGTTGTTGATGGCCTCGTGGCAATAGTCCGTCGTGAATGCCACGCTCTGCGCATAAGCTTCAAGCTGACCAATCGCCCGCTCGTCCAGTGTCAACGACTGGTTCAGGACGTTCTTGGTGAGGCCGATCGCCTGTCGCGAGGCGTGACGGAAGCGTCCCGCAAAGGCCATCGCCCGCTCAAGCAGCACGTCCTCGGGGTAAATTTCATAGACGATTCCCATCTCTTTCGCTTCCTCGGGTCCGAAAGACCGGGCTGTAAACATCAAGTCCTTGGCGCGCTGCAGTCCGACTATGCGCGGAAGCAGGTAAAATCCGCCGACATCCGGCACGAGGCCGATACGACCGAATACAGAACAGAACCGTGCGCGCGGCGATGCCAGAATGAAATCGGCAACCAAGGCCAGGTTGAAGCCACCGCCATAGGCGGCCCCGTCGACAGCCGCAATCACTGGAATCTCTAAATTGACGAGGTTAGGCAGCCAAAGATGGAGATCCTGGATTCGCTTTCGACCGCCGACCGCCGTCTGCCGGTTCTCCGTCAGCGCTTTCAGATCGCCTCCGCCACAGAATGCGCCGCCAGCGCCCGTCAACACCATTGCCTTCAGGCTTTCGTCATCACGAATTCGAAGCGTTGCATCGGCAATCTCTTCTCGCATACGGATGTCGAGTGCATTCCGTGCTTCAGGGCGATTGAGGGTCACTACGGCAACTTCATCCTTAACTTCATAGGTGATCGCTTCATAGCTCATAAGTATTCTCCAATAGATCTGCGCGCGGCGGCGACGCGCCCTCGGCAGGGTCATCCCGCGACATAGACTCTATTGCGCCCACGGAGATTGGCGAAACTAGGGAGTCCAGAAAATGGGTTTGACGGCCGAGCTATGTGAGAAAATCGTCGCAACGCGTTGGGAGGACTTGAACGAGGAAGCCATCCGCCGCACGCGCCGAATTATACTTGATGGCATTGCCGTCGCCGTCGCCGGAACGATCCAGGAGGAAGCGCCGGAGGTATTGGCCACCCATGTCAAAGCACTTGGCGGACATCCGGATTCGACTGTTATCAATTTTGGTTTCAAGACATCGCCGGTGCATGCAGCCTATGTCAACGGTGCGTCAATGCATGTGCTCGATTTCGAACCAATGTGGCAGCCGGCCAACCATCAGGTCTCGACCACACTGCCCGCGGTACTGGCAATCTCGGAAATGCGTGGCTCCAACGGGCGAGAAGGTCTGACCGCGATGATCAAGGGCATTGAGATTATGGGCTGGGTTCGTGAAGCGTCGCGGCAAAGCGATATCAAGACCGTTCGCTTCCATCCACCGGGCCTCGTCGGGCCGCTAGGTTCTGCCGTGGCAGCTAGCCATCTGCTCAATCTCGACGCAACGAAGCTCCGCTGCGCCATCGGCATCGTTGCGTCACGCGTCGGCAGTATTCTCGCGAATGTCGGAACCATGTCGAAATCAATCAATTGCGGTCATGCCGTCGGCGAAGGCGTCGACGCGGCGCTCCTGGCCGAGCGCGGCTTCACGGCCAATCCCGATGTGATTGAACACCCACGTGGATACGTCGCGAGCTATTTCGATGAGCGTTTCGAGATCGACGACCTCTTAAATTACGGACCTCCCTTTCGCGTCACTGAGCCTGGCTACGCGATCAAAATGTTCCCGAGCCAATTCGGCACTCACTTTGTCATCACGGCGGGCTTGGAACTGCGCGAGAAAATTGGCGACCCCTCGCGCATCCGCCGGGTCAAGCTCACCACGCCAATGATGGCCTACATCGACCGGCCTTACCCAGAAGACGGCCTCGACGGCAAGTTCAGTTGGCAATATACAACCGCGTGCGCGCTTCTTGACGGCAAGGTCGTTATGGACAGTTTCACCAATGAGCGCCGGTTCGCCGACGATATGACGCCCATGCTGGACATGATCGATGTCGAGATGCGGGATGATATCACTGGCAATTTTGACGAGATGTACGTTATAGCGGAAGCGACTTTGGACGACGGCAGCACTGTAACGGCGCGATGCGATGGCCCTCGCGGGAAATGGGGCACGCCACCGATCCCGGAAGAAGATCACCTCGTCAAGGTACGCGACTGTCTTGCGTTGAAGTACGATACACAGACAACTGAACGGATTATCGAACTTGGCGGACGCTTTGACGAATTATCAGCGGACGACATCTGCAAGTTGATGGGGCTCTTGGCAAGCTGATCACGGCTGGTCAGAGCGGTAACAAGTTCGGAACCGCGCACCAGCCCACGTTGAGAACGGTTTCCCTATCCCGCCACGCAAGACAAAGCCACCCGCAATCTGACACCGAAGGGACAAACACATGAATGAGAAAAGGCTTGGATTTATCGGCGTCGGCGCCATGGGCGGGCCAATGGCACGCCGCCTCCTGGACGCGGGATATGCACTCACTATTTGCGACGTAAACGCAAAGGCGGCAGCGCCGTTAGTCAAGAAGGGTGCAAAACGCGTGAAATCGCCAAAGCAGGTTGCAGACCTCGAAACGACAATCCTAGTCAGCCTGCCGACGCCCGATGTCGTCCACGAAGTCGCCTTGGGAGAGAACGGCATCGTCCACGGCAAGGCTGTAAAAGACTATGTCGATCTTTCGACGACGGGATCGCTCATGGCGATCAAGGTGGCAAATTGTTTGGAAGCTAAGCGGATCAGCGTTCTCGACTGTCCCGTCAGTGGCGGGGTCCGGGGCGCGGAAGTCGGCTCACTCGCGCTGATGATGTCTGGACCCAAGGCGCTCGCCAAACGGGTGAAACCCGCACTCGATATTATCGGTAACAACCTATTCTATATTGGCAAGACGCGTGGCGCCGGGCAAACAATGAAACTGACGAACAACTTTCTGTCCGCAATTGGAACCGTCGCAACGTCAGAGGCTATAACGCTCGGCGTAAAAGCCGGCCTCGATCCCGCCGTCATGATCGACGTCCTGAACGCTTCCTCCGGGCGCAACAGCGCGACCCAGGATAAATTTCCAAAATCGGTGCTGACGGGAACCTACGACAAGAGCATGGCGACCCGTCTTCTGTTGAAGGATGTCCGGCTCTGCACAGAGGAGGCGGAAGCATTGGAGGTTCCAATGTGGATGGGTGCCGCGGTCCGCCAATTCCTGACATATGCCGTCAGCCAGGGTAAGGGCGACGACCCCAGCATCTCACTCGTAAAATTATATGAAGAGTGGGCCGGCGTCGAAGTGGCGAAGAAGGCTAAAAGAAAGCCCGGTGCAAAACGCAAGACGGCAGGAAAAAAATAAGTTTAGCGAAAATAATAGGAGAGACGGACATGTCTGAAGAGCCGGTATTGTTGAGCGAAGACCGGGACGAAACGCGCATACTGACACTTAACCGGCCGAGCAAGCTCAACGCTATGAATGACGCCTTGGTGCACGGTCTGGTTGACGCGGTCGATGAGGCGCACACCGATGATCAAATCGCGACCATCGTTCTTACAGGCAGTGAACGGGCTTTCTCCGCGGGAGCGGATATCAAGGAGGCTGCGACGCGCCAAGATGCAAGTCCGGAAGAAGCACGGCACCACGCGGATTTATCGCGCGCCATCTATCAACTGGGTAACCGAACAGATAAGCCCGTCATTGCCGCCGTTCGTGGATACGTGCTCGGCGGCGGCTGCAATCTTGCAATCACGGCAGATATGGTCGTCGCCGGCGAGGGTGCGGTTTTCGGATATCCAGAACTTAAACGCGGAATGGGTGCCACATTAGTCGCACCCGGCCTGGTCCATCGCATTGGCCCAAAGGCCGCGTTTGAGCTGCTCATGCTCGCGGAGGACATTTCCGCCGATAAGGCGCTATCGCTCGGTCTAATCAACCGTGTGGTCGCGGACGACCGGGTGTTGGACGAGGCCCTGGAGATGGCCAAAACGCTCGCCGGCTATGACCGCCGTGCAATGCGGGCCACGAAAAGGGTCTTCATTAAATCGACAGAGTTACCGCTAACGCAAGCCCTCGACTCCGCCGCGGAAACTATGCTGCAACTCAGAGAAATGAAATGATTGGAATTGGTTCACACTACTAGCGAGTTACATTGTCAAACTTGCGATAACGGTCAGCCCAACAGCCAGTTCAGGCGAGGATTTGAGCGTCGACGCATTGACTTGACATAGCCCTTGACCAGTCCGCTTATCTTGAAGAATTCAATCTTGATGAGTTTTGGATAATTGATTGATTCGTGGAATAGTGGCATCGGTGATTCATTGAACGATGGATCGTCGCGCGCTGGGTATGGAGTATCGATGAAGGTCGCGCGTTCGCCCTAACCCGCAAAAGTGAAACGGTGTTTAGAGAGGCGCCGGGCATCCGGCTCTAGCAATTTCCGTTAACAGCCTCCGCCACGCGACCTATACTTAATTGTATGAACGACTTATCGCAGTCAAAGGATGATTTTATTCCGGTAATCGATATCGGCGACTACCTCGCAGGCGACGCGGATGCACGCGATGTCATCGCGTCGCAATTGCGCCACGCCATGGAGAATGTTGGTTTCTACATCTTGGACAATCATGGCGTCTCGATAGAACAGATCGAGTCGACACTTGAGGCGGTCAAACGGTTCCATGCGCAGCCTCTCGAAGCCAAAATGGCCCTACTGGGAAACGAGCACAACATCGGATATATGGCGGTGAATACGAGCCGTTCCCGTGCTTCGCAAGTGGACGCCGACGCAGTAAGGAAACCAAATTTCGTGGAAGCGTTCTTCGTAAAACGCGACCTGCCGTCGGACCATCCCGACGTCGTTGCCGGGAAGCTGTATCGTCCGGCGAATATGTGGCCGGAAGAACTGCCGGGATTTCGCGAAACCATTCTAGCCTATTGCCGGACGATGGAGGCCTTGTGCCAGCGAATGCTACCGCTCTACGCATTGGCGCTGGACCTGCACGCTGACTATTTCGAAGAACCCTTTTCGGAAGCAACCTATTCGTTTCGTATGTCTCATTACCCACCCGCCGAGCTCGGCGAAAAGGATCAATTTGGCGTCTCTGCTCATACCGATTCAAGCTTCCTTACAATGCTGCCGCAAGGTGATCTCCCGGGGCTAGAAGTCAAACTGCCAGGCCATGATTGGCGACTTGTAGAAGCCTCACGCGGGTCGATCGTTGTCAATTCAGGAGACCTCATGCGGCGCTGGACGAACCACCGGTTTCTGTCGACGCCACATCGGGCGATCAACAACAATCCCGGCAAAGATCGATACGCTATCCCGTTCTTCTTTGACGCTCATGTCGACTATCCGATGTCGTGCCTGCCGACCTGCCAAGGGTTGGAAAATCCGGTGCGCTATGAAGCGATCACTTACACCGATTACATGAAGTGGTTCTCGCGCAAGAACTACGATCATGTTCGCGACAAAGCGGGCACCGAGGCGGATGACCCTGGCGTTCCCAGAACACAATCCATTCGAGACTGAATAGAAACATGGCAAAGATCGTTATTATCGGCGGCGGCGTAATCGGCTCGGGCCTTGCTTGGCACCTAGCCAAGGCAGGAGTGGCGGACGATACGGTTGTGATAGAACCGGACCCGACCTACGAGTTCGCAGCGACCCCACGGGCCTTCGGCGGCATCCGCTTCGTCCAAGGCTTGCGCGAAAACTTCGAGATGTCGCGGTTCGGTCATGAAGTCTATAGCCGTTTCACCGAAACCGTGGACACCAGCGACGACCCGGTCGACGTCAACTATCACACGGTTGGTTATATTTTCCTTGGCAAGGGCAAGGACGTCGCCACGTTTGAGGCCGACCATGAGATGCTGGCCGGCGCCGGCGCAAACGTTCAGTTGCTGGATCGCGCAGGGCTAGAAGAATTTATGCCGTCCTTCGATTTCAAGGACGTCGATGCCGGTCTTCATTCGCCGGATGACTCCCGCATTGATCCTCATGCGGCGCTACAGGGTTTCCGCAAAGCCGCAACGCGGCTCGGCATTCGTTACCTACAGGATCGCGTGGTGGATATCGAGCGGGACAGCGTCAAGGTGACCGCCGTCAAGTTGGAGAGCGGCGAGACTTTGACTGGCGATATCTTCATCAATGCCGCGAATTGCTGGGCGCAGGACCTCTGCCGAATCGTCGGTATGGAGATTCCGGTCGAGCCGGTCCGCCGGCAAACCTTCTTCTTCGATATTCA
Organism: Alphaproteobacteria bacterium UBA6544; assembly: GCA_002434595.1. GTDB lineage: Bacteria > Pseudomonadota > Alphaproteobacteria > UBA8366 > UBA8366 > UBA6544. The sequence continues at coordinate 6,414 of DJKK01000141.1, forward strand.
AGAAGAATTAGAACATTTCCCCGGCGTTCGTGATCACACGGGCCTCAGTGTGCGGCCCGATGGCGCCGGCTTCATATGCGGCAAGACGGCAGCTGGAAAAAAAGCCGGCTTCGATTGGGAATTGGATCACCGAGAGTTCGATGATGATCTCTGGCCACTCATGGCACACCGCAGCCGCAAGTTCGATGCCGTCAAATACAAAGGCGGCTGGGTCGGCCACTACGACCAGAATCGCATGGACGCCAATCCCATTATTGGTCCGTGGATTGACGAACTGGAGAACTTCATTATCGCAGCCGGCTTTTCTGGGCACGGCCTGCAGCACGCTCCCGCCGTGACACGGGGGCTGTGCGAATTGATCATGGATGGTGAATACAGAAGTCTGGATCTCTCCATGTTCTCGTACAAGCGCGTCCTCGACGACACGCCCCTTCCCGATTCCGGACCGACGCCCTAGCAGCTCATTAGCAAAGTATGACGTCCATATGCGGCGGTGCTAAGGTCGACTCCGCATGAAGGGCCTCATCAAAAATATTCTCCTATACGTAGCCGACCAATGGCGCGGCGATACGATAGGTGCGATGGGACACCCGAGTGTTCGGACCCCTAATATCGATGCCTTTGCGGCCGAAGGCGTGACGTTCGCAAGACACTATTGCCAAGCGCTACCCTGCGGCCCCTCACGAGCCAGCATGTTGACCGGTCTCTATCTCGGCGGCCACCGCGTCGTCAGCAACGGTACACCGCTGCCGAGCAACCTCCCGAACATGGCGCGCTATTTCGTGGACGAGGGATACCGGCCGACGTTGTTCGGCTATACCGATACGCCGCTCGACCCCGAACAGCCGGGCGCCAGCGACCTGGAGGATTGGATTTGCCCTGGATTTACAGCAGTCGCACCGTTCCTGTTTGCTGATGGGTTTTCAGGTTGGGCCGCCGACCTTGCCGCGAAAGGCTACGAACTGCCGGACGATCCGCGCCATTTATGGAATCCCACTGACAACCAGTATCGACCGACCAAAAACAGTCTGCTCGCGCCATCACAAATCGCAGCCGGTGACAGCGACACGGCGTGGCTCACGGATCGTCTGCTAGTGTATTTGGATGGGATGGGTGAGCATCCCTGGTTTGCACATTTCAACTGTCTAAAACCGCACCCGCCGCTCTATGCGCCGCGCCCGTATGATTCATTGCACGATCCAGCCGATGTCCCTCTTCCCAAAGGGATAAGCGACAGCAAGGCCATCGCAGAACAACATCCCTGGCTCGCATATGAGCTGGCGGCTCAGGAAGGACGACGCAACGAGTACCCATCCGACAAGCCGGCCATCGCCGATTATGATGAATGGGATGCCCGTCGGCTGCGGGTCGCCTACTACGGCAACTGCAGTGAGATTGATGCTCAATTCGGCAGAGTGATCGATCGTTTGAAGGCGCGTGGCCGCTATGACGAGACGCTCATCATCTTTTGCTCAGATCACGGCGAGCAATTGGGTGACAACGGATTTTGGGGCCGACGCGGTCCATACGATGGAAATTTCCATGTCCCGATGATCGTTCGCGATCCACGAGCCGAAGCCGACCGTGCACGTGGGAGCCGCGTTAACGCTTTCACCGAGCATGTCGACATACTGCCGACCATGCTGGAGGCGATCGGCGCCTCACCTCCGCATCCCTGCGATGGCCAGTCGCTTATCCCGTTCCTGACCGGGTCCGTTCCGGAGAATTGGCGCGACGCGGTCCATTTCGCCTACGATTTCCGTGATTTGCAGAAGAATACGGCGGAGGCGGCCCTAGGCCTGCCGAGTTCCGCCTGCCACTTCAACGCGATCCGCGGCGAACGCTGGAAATACATCGAATTCCCGGAACTTCCGCCCTTGTTGTACGACCTGGTAAACGATCCCGGGGAAACGATGAACCTTGCCGCG
>DJKK01000173.1 GCA_002434595.1 Alphaproteobacteria bacterium UBA6544
ACGGAAATCTGCCTGATATTCCTCACTGGCGGCTTCCAAATCCCGTTTATTTTGGATTGTCTGCTTTTGCACAGCGTCCAGTGTCACCGTTCGCCGCTGGCGGTCGTATAGGTCGAGGTCATTGATGTCCGCATTCGAGTTCCAGACCTCGGCAAGCAATCCAGTCAGGTTTATCGCGTCGTGAATGCCGCCATTCATTCCCATGCCGCCAAGCGGATTATTGATATGAGCTGCGTCACCGACCAGGAATGCGCGCCCCTTCCGGAATGTCTTGGCCACCCGCTGATGCACGCGATAGAGTGTACGATGGCGGATGTCGGCGTCACCCGCGCCCGCCAGCACGCCGTCAAGGCAGCGACGTCCATACGCCTCATCGAGTGCCGCCTCATCCGTCATGTCCGGGGGAATGGGCAACATGACGCGCCAAAGGCCGGGTATCTTGAGGAAGAAATGCCATTGCTCGGGGTCAGCTACATAGCTGACCATATCCAGGTCAGGGATGTGCTCCGAGAAATCAAACGGCGTGCTGAGCACCAGAAAGCGGTCCGGCCAAGTGAAGCCTTCGAATCCGATATTCAGGGCAGCCCTGATATTGCTACTCGCGCCGTCGGCACCAATCAGAAACTGCCCCTTCCGGCGGATCCTCTCCCCATCATTTTCTGCGATTACAGTAACGCCATCCTGATCCTGTTCGCAGCCTTCTATTGAATGCCCGAACAAGAGCTCGAAGTTCGGATTGTCTTTCAGGAGGACGAACAGAACCCGCGTGAGGTGCCATTGCTCGCACTGCAGACGGTAGGGGTGGCGGGTAAGGTCAGCAATACCATCGAAATCAAACCGCGCCAGAATGCCCTCGCTCTTGCTGCGATACTGCAAGTATCGCGCCCGGAGCCCTCGGCTCTCGAGTCCCTCAATCGCACCGAGTTCTTCCAGCATATCCAGGGTCGAGGGATGAAACGTCGATGCCCGGGATTCCGTGCTGAGATTGTCACCGCTCTCAAACACGGTCACCGGAACGCCGCTTCCAAGCAGTCGCGCCGCCGCCGTCATCCCGACCGGCCCGGCACCCGCTATGAATACGCGCTCTTCAGCCACCGCCACATTGTTCTCCCTGCTCTAAAATATACGACCTATTGTTAGGTCTGCGTCGCACCGTTACAGGCAATCATCTGACCGGACACGAAACCACCTTCCTCCGAGACGAGGAAACCGCAGAGCCCGGCGATATGGGTTGGTTTGCCAAGATGACCAAGGGGTATCAGCTTTTCCTGTTCGCGGATATGCGCCCCCATGGCCTCATCTCGGTAATCCCCCTCAATCGGACCCGGGGATATCGCGTTGACGGTGATACCGCGCGAACCAAACTCCTTCGCCATCGACTTGGTGATACCCCAAAGGCCATGCTTCGCGGCAGAGACAGGGCAGCGGCCGTTGTAGCCATGCATAGCGTTCATACCGGTGATGTTGATGACCCGTCCCCAACCGCGATCGACCATGCCCGGCACAAACGCTTGGCCAGTGTAAAATGCCGAATGCATATCGACGGAGATGACGTTGTGCCAGAATTCTTCATCCATCTCGAGGAACGGCTTGTGCGGACGGATGGCCGCGTTATTCACAATGATGTCGACCGCGCCGAATTCTGCGAGCGCCTTTCCCGCCATCTCCTTCACCGCCGCGCTGTCGCCAACATTTCCCATCGCGACAATCGCACCAACGCCCAGATTTCGCGCCTCGTTGGCCACCTTTTCCGCGCTATCCGGATCGCTCAAACCATTGACGACAACATTGGCGCCGCGTCCGGCGAACTCGAGCACGATGGCCCGGCCGATGTTGTGGCCGGAACCGGAGACAAAGGCGGTCTTTCCGTCAAGGGTCATGGGATAGGTCCTCAGATTTTTCTAAAGCGATCGATGGGAAAGGTAGCACTCACGGCAATTTGGAACAGTTCTTTAGATGAGATCAGATATCAGAGGAGGTGATCATCAACACGAAAATCGATCCGGGCTGGCAGCATTTTGCAAAGTACACCTTTTCGCCGGGCGTGGTGAGAGATGGCTGGCTGTATATTTCCGGTAGCACCGCGAGCGGAGAGGACGGCGCCATCGTCCATCCAGACGACATTGCCGGGCAAACCGACTACATCCTGGCGCGCATGGGCGAGGTCCTGGAAGCCGCCGGCTGCACCTATGCCGATGTAGTGATGACGACGGACTACATCACAACCACAGACGGCTACCGCGAGACCGGCGCCGTGCGAAAGAAATATTTCAAGGAGCCTTATCCGGCGTCGACCGGCGTCATCGTGGCAGCATTGCTGCGTCCCGGCGCGCTGATTGAAATCGACGCGGTCGCGAAAGTACCAGAAAAATGAGCGGACGCCCGAAACTCCACACACGCCTCTGCGATATGCTCGAGATCGATTACCCAATCATGCTCGCCGGCATGGGCTCGATGGGCAAAGCGACGCCGCCGGCACTCGTCGCCGCCGTGTCGAACTCGGGCGGCATGGGGGTCATCGGCGGGGCCGGACTCGAACCGGAGACAATCCGCCAAAAGATTCGCGAGACGCGCAAGCTGACGGATAAGCCGATCGGTGTCGACTTGTTACTGCCGGTCAATCTCGACACCAATGCAGAACCGACCCGCACGACGCTGCGTCAACAGATCGAGCGTGACTATCCGAAGCACTACGCTTTCATGCGGGAGCAGCTGGAGAAACACGGGATCGCAGAGGTTCAAGTCGCGAGCGAAACCGTCGTCTCCGTCGACCAGACCCGCGCACAAGTCGAGGTCGTTCTGGAGGAGGATGTACAGGTTTTTGCCGCCGGCCTTGGCGACCCGAGCTGGATCGTTCCCATGGCCCACGAGAAAGGCATGACGGTTGTTGGCCTGGTCGGCTCGCCGCGGAATGCCGAACGCCAGGTTGCAGCGGGCTGTGACATTGTGGTCGCACAAGGCTATGAAGCCGGCGGCCATACGGGTAAGATCGCTAACTTCCCGCTCATCCCACAGGTCGTCGACGCCGTCTCTCCAATCCCAGTCGTCGCGGCGGGGGGCATGGCGGACGGCCGTGGGATCACCGCCGCCCTGTCGCTTGGTGCCATTGGCGTCTGGCTCGGCACCGCGTTCCTCGTCGCCGAGGAAGGCGAGACCCATGAGGAAAACAAGCAGCAGATTATTGATGGTCATAGCCAGCAATTCGATCCGCAGCGCTGGTACAGCGGCAAACCGTCCCGTCTTTTCGGCAACGACTATATCAAGGCCTGGGAAGCTTCGGGCCTCCAACCGCTGCCGATGCCCTACCAGCGGGTCATCACCGACGATTTCAACGCGTCAGTCGCTGCAGCGGATAAACTTGAACTGCACATGAATCCCGCGGGACAGATTGCGGGCATGATCACGGAGCACAAACCGGCGAAGCAGATCATGGAAGAGCTGGTCTCAGGCACCATCGCGACCCTTGAGGGGGTACGGGACACGGTCGACGTAGGGTAATGGGGTAATAGTATCCAGCTGGTTTTTACCGCGGAGAGACCGAAAGCTGGCCCTGATCGGCGCGCTTGATGAAGAAGTCTCGGCTTTGCGTGGCGACATGACCGTGTCAGCGGAGGCCAGGCATTCCGGTATGGCGGTCACGAAGGGAACGTAGAAAGATGTCAAGTTAGCGCTGGCAAAGTGCGGCGTCGGCAAGGTGAATGCGGCCATCTGTACTCCAATGTTGAGCGATCTCTACAAACCGGAAGCAATCGCCTTCAGCGGCGTTGCCGGGGACTGGTGCGGAACATGGCAATCGGCGACATGGTGATCGTTTCGTCAAAGATTCGGAACCCCTGCGCTGGCTTCAGTGCGAATTCTCCGCCTTGGCCACTGGTATGGAAGGGGCAGCGGTTGGCTATACCTGCGGTCTCCTAAACATTCCCTTTGTCATCATACGCGGCATCTCAGACGGTGCCGGCGAGACGGCGGATACCCACTTCAAGGCGAACCTCCACACGGTGTGCCAAAACAGTTACCGGGTATTGGAGGAGTTCGTTTCCCTCTAGGGAGGCCTTCGTCAGTTACCTTGTCGGATCGTCCGACACCTCGATTATTACCTTGCCGAAATTCTCACCCTTCAAGAGACCGATCAGTGTGGCCGGCGCATTCTCCATACCGGCGACCCTATGCTCCTTGTATTTCACTCGTCCGTCGCGAACCCATTGGCCCATATCCCGCTGAAAATCACCGCGCATATCCGCAAAATCCCGGACGATAAATCCTTCGATACGGAGACGGTAGGTCAGGACGGCGCGCATCAAGGCGGGCAGCATGTTCGTCCCCTGTGGCAGGTCCTGCATGTTGTACTGCGCGATGAGCCCGCAAACCGGCATCCGGGCCCAGAAATTGAAGAGCGGAATCACCGCTTCCAGCACGCGGCCGGCAACATTCTCGAAGTAGATATCGATCCCATCAGGGCAGGCCGCGGCAAGCTGCGCTTCGAAGTCATCTGCCTGATGATCGATACAGGCGTCAAATCCAAGCTCGTCGACCACGAAAGCGCATTTTTCAGGCCCGCCCGCGACGCCGACAGCCCGGCAGCCCTTGATCTTGGCAATCTGCCCGACATTGGCACCAACCGCTCCTGACGCGGCGGCCACGACAACTGTCTCCCCCTCCTTCGGCTTGCCAAGGCGCAGCAGCCCGGAATAAGCGGTCATCCCAGGCATACCGAGCACGCCGAGCGCGGTCGAGATCGGTGCTGCGGCAGGGTCAACTTTAGAAAGCGATACCCCGTCGGACACCATGTAGTCCTGCCAGCCGGCGCGCCCGACGACAATGTCGCCCTCGGCAAATTTCCCACCGTTCGATTTCTCGACAACACTGACCGTTCCGCCTTCCATAACACCGCCGACGGGAACCGGATCGGCATAGGATTTCTCCGCGTTCATACGCCCGCGCATATAAGGGTCAAGCGAAAGGTAGACCGTGCGTAACAGCATCTCTCCGCTAGCCGGTTCGGGTAAGTCTGTTTGAGCAAGCTCGAAATCCTCGGCAACGGGTGCGCCATTCGGACGACGGGCAAGTAGGACTTGACGGTTATGGGGCATAAGCAATCCTCCGTTTATCAGGAAGCTAACGATCTACCCCTCCACCACAAGCCCCCGGTGCGCCGCTTGGCCGCATGGTACAATCTTGGATCGGCCATCGGTCGCACTACATAATGCCCGGATGAATGTCGCAGCCACTGCTTCAAAGGCCAATATCGCCACGGGTTCGAAGTCGAAACGTATCGCCGTTATCGGCGCAGGTGCGTGTGGGATTTGCGCGGCCAAGTATCTGTCACAGGCCGGGCTGGACGTCACGATTTTCGAAATCGGCTCACAGATCGGAGGCATGTGGTGTTACGAGAACGATAACGGGCGTTCCTCGGCATACCGCACGCTTCACATCAACACCTCACGCGGCGTAACGCGGTTTCACGACCTGGACTTTGACCCAGAGGTGCAATTCTTCCCAGACCACTGGGATATGCACAAATACCTGGTAAAATATGCACGGCATTTCGATGTCGAAAAACTTATACGGTTCAACACCAAAGTGGCGGATATTCGCCCATGCTTCGACCCACAAACGGAGCCACCGCTCTGGGAATTGGTATTCGAGGACGGCTCGAGCGAACGCTATGATGCGGTCATCGCCGCGACAGGTCATCTCAGCGTGCCGCTGCATGTGCCAATGTTCCAGAACAACTTCAAGGGCGAGTACCTGCACGCCCACTACTACCGAGAACCCGAACCTTATGTCGGTAAACGAATTTGCATCATCGGTGTCGGCAACTCCGCCTGTGACATCTCGGGCGACGTGTGCGCCACCGTGCAGCGCTGCGTTCTGGTCGCGCGGTCCGGGGTTCTAATCCTGCCGAAACTTCTCTTCGGCCTACCATTCACTGACATTACCCGGAAGATTCAGCGCCCTTGGGTTCCGGCCTTAATCCGCCGGCGCCTTACGCGATGGCTGACCTATTTCGCCCACGGCGACATTACCAAACTCGGCTTCAAGCCGCTGGTCGGCAAACGGGCGCACGTGACCAGCAACGGGACGATCGTCACCGACGTGGCCTATAGCCGGATCGAGATAAAGAACGGCATCGAGAAAATTGATGGAAAAACGATCCACTTCGTTGATGGCACGTCGGAGGAGTTTGATGTCCTGATCGCGGCGACCGGTTACCTGATCGATCTGCCGTTCGTCTCACGGGATATCGTGCCCATGGAAGACAACAGACTCGATCTCTACAAACGGATGATGCAGCCGGGCTGGCCCGGTCTCTACTTCATGGGTTTTTTCAACCTCGATTCAGCATTGAACATGGTCTACGAGTACCAGGCCCGCTGGGTGCGCGATATCGAACTCGGCGAAGCCGATCTCCCCTCGGAATCGGAGATGCATGCCGACATCGCGCGCAAGCGAGAATGGGTGCGTCAGAACTACGAATACTCACCCCGGCACACGATCGAGGAAGAGCACGTTCCGTATATCCAAGAACTTAAGAAGTCCCAGAAGGCAATGCGCCGCGCGGCCGGGCATTAGGTCGGCAGATACTCAAAGCGCGTTATATCCCCCGTCGACCAGAAGGTCGTCACCCGTCATGAAGGATGACTCGTCTGACGCTAGGAAAAGCGCGGCATTGGCAATCTCTGTCGGGTAGCCGACCCGACCCATCAGTGTCAGTGCGCCCGAATCCCGTTGCGCCGCCTCCTCACTGCCCGAGCGTTCGAATATCCGTTCGGTGCCGATAGGTCCGGGCGAAAGGGAGTTGACGCGAATGTTGTCGCCTACGTGATCCGCTGCCATGCATCGCGCAAGTTGGATAAGCCCGCCCTTGACTGCGCAATAGTCACTTCGCATCGGCTTGCCGACGCTGCCAAGCTGCGACGCAACGTGAATAATCGACCCGCCACCCGCATCTCGCATCGCAGGGATGGCATATTTGCTCATCAGCATGGGGCCGGTCAGGTTCACATCGACGGCACGCCGCCACTCTGCGATATCCACTTCCTCGACCGTGTTCTGACCGATGAAATACGCGGCATTGTTCATCAGTATGTTGAGCTTGCCGAATTCATCGACCGCGCGTTTTACTGCCGCTTCACACGACGCGGCATCAGAAACGTCACATCTCTGGCCGACAATATTCCCGCCTTTTCCCGCGATCTCGTATGCAGTCCTCTCTATTCCATCACCGTCGATATCCACGATGACGAGGGATGCGCCCTCTGCGCAAAACCGCTCCGCGGTCGCGCGCCCGATACCTCGGACAGCGCCTGTAATGATCCCAAATTTTCTCTCCAGACGGCTCATGCACTCGCTCCCTTTTCTTCATACTCTGCCCTGTGGGCGATGATCTGTTCGTCATAACCTTCGCGATACCGGCGATAGGCCGCTTCGTGATGTTGCTTGTTCGCCGACGGTTCATGCTCGCGCGGATCCGGCTCCATTTCGAAATGGCCGTAGCCATCTTCGCCACGGGCGTGGCTCGCGCCCATGCGGTAACTCCCGACGTGCCGGACATGGGCCGGTATATAGCTGATCCCACAGCCGATACGACGATCGTCAGACTGGTTCGGCGGCGAGCTGTGGACCACCAATGTATGATGGAAAGAAAACTGACCTGGCTTCAACGGCGCGGAGACCGCAGCGCCATCATCAAAGGGCTCCGCGATCGCCTGGCTGCCGTGATTGACGCTGCCCGCCACCGTCTGCGGTGCGTGAAACAGCTGGCCGAACGCCGAACTGCCAGCAACAAAACCCATACACCCCGCCGCTTTTGACACATCCGAGAGGGCGATCCATGCGGTCACGTGGTCGTAGGGCTGCATGCCGAAATATGTGGCATCCTGATGCCATGCGGTAACCTGATCCGTTCCCGGTTCCTTGATGAAGAACGTCGCGTTGAAGATCAAGATGTCGGGTCCGATCAAATCCTCCACCGCGTCGAGTACCTGCGGTATACGCACGAGTTCCGCCGCCCAAGGCTCGCGGACATGCACTTTCCGGTACTGCCACGGCTCAAGCGGACCACTGCCTTGGCGCTGTTCGTAATCCTCCAGGCATTCACGATAGCGGGATGCCTCCGCCGCCGTCATTGCGTCGAACGGCGAGAGGAAGTTCTCCCGTTGGTACTGCTCGACCTGTTCTTCTGTCAGGACTTTTGGCATGTTTCATCTCCGCCATTAAGCAGTAGGCCGAAACGAAACGCCTTCCAGCATTGGCTAGTGTCGATTCCGCTCCTGACGACAGGCATAGGCCATCAAAACACTCGCGAGTACGACGTAAGCCGCTCCGGCAATCCCCATGGAGGTAAGCGAAACCTCTGCGTCGAGACCAAGGCCGAGAAGCGGCGGCGCCAGGCCGGAGCCGAAGACACTGACGGTCGCTGCAAAACTCCTGATCGCGCCGATATGGCGTGTCCCGTATACCTCGGCCAATAACAACGGGACGCACGTCACCATGAGACCTGACGTCAAACCGAAACATCCGAGATATACCCACGCCCAGACGTAATGATCGCCATAGGCAACGACCAGAACGCCGGCGGCGAGCGGGAGCAGCCCGAAAGGCATCAGTCGAGACGCACCGATCCGGTCGGCGAGATCGCCGGCGAACATCGAGACAACGAGCGTCGTCGCGGCGAAGACCGCATATCCGCCCGTCACCCACTCAGCTGACCATCCTTTCATTCCCGCAATCGTCAGCTGATGGAAGTTCATCGCTGTTTCCAGAATAGAAGGTGCCATCAACGCCGGTAACATCAGAAAGAAAAACGGGTCGCGCAGCATCTCACCTAGCCTACGGTCACCCGTAGTACCACTCCCCGTCGAAGCTGGCGCGGCAAGCTTCCCGGCGGATCTTCCGGGCAGCAGCCACATCACCATGGGTATCATCAGCAATCCGGCGATGCCGCATGCCATATAGCTCCAGCGCCAACCGATCACGGCGATTGCCGCGACAGCGAGCACGGGAAGAAAAGCTCGGCCCGCTGGAAACCCCAGTATCGCTATCGCTACCGCCTTGCCCCTGTCACGGTCAAAACTCTTCACCATGCCGGTGACTGCCGTGTGCTGGCAGAGACCTTGGCCGAATTGCCGCAGCAGAAAAATCACGATGACCAGTGTCCAGGTGGCCGGCACAACAGCAATAGCGAAGCACGCCGCCGCCATCCCAAGCAGCACAACAATGGCGTATGTCCTGACCGACATGCGATCGATCAGCCGGCCGGAAAACGGCAGCAGCGCGGCCGACGCCAATGTACCGGCCATGTAGATCGTACCCCACTCCGTATGACTCAAGCCGAACTCGGTCTCAATGCTTGGGCTGAAGACACCGACGAAATGCGTCTGCCCAAACGACGACGCGAACGCCATCAAGAAGCCGAACGCAAGCAAGCGCGCATTGCGAAGCGCGAACGGTATATATCCGGACGTTTGGGATTCAGACATGGATGGGCTGTTTAACACGGCTCGCAAAGTAAGACAGCCATCGCAATAAGGGGTGGGTAACGGACCACCCTGAAATACTTATGTCGATTGTCGCCCCAAGATCATTGTCCCGTAAAACAGGGAGCCTGCTCATGTCCGCCATCGCTTTCGACATTCCGGAAGACATTCTCGCCATGCGAGAGGGGCTTCGTGCCTTTGCGGAAGCGGAAATTTTGCCGCGACACGAAGCCAACCATAATCTGTTCGAAGATCAACGACGCCTCTACGACTCGGACGGGCGGTTCTCCGAGGAACTACTGAATTTGATCGGCGAAGTCCGGCGGACCGCTTCGAAAGCCGGCTATTACCAGATGTGCGTGCCGGAAGAGCTTGGTGGCGGCGGCTTGGGGCACCTCGCTTATTTCGTAGGTTTCGAAGAGCTGTTTCACACCTGCGGCCCACAAAACTGGTTGATGCTCTATGCGGTGAGCCACTGGGCGTTCGGGCCAAGCCGATTGCTCGAAAAACTTACCGAGCGCGCCCGCGACGAGATGCTGGCGCCGATGATGGCGGGCGAGAAGTCGATGTGCTTTGGCCTATCCGAGCCGGGGGCCGGGTCCGACGCGTCACGGATTACCACGCGGGCGGCACCGGACGGCGACGGGTGGCGCATTACCGGTCGCAAAATTTGGACGTCAAATTCTCCGGTTGCCGACTATTGCGTCGTCTTCGCGGTCACCGACCCGGATACGCGAGGCGGTATCTCGGCCTTTCTCGTGCCGACAAATGCACCCGGGTTCGAAATTCAGCGGATCATCAGACTGTTTGGCCATATCGGTGGAGATGAGGCGGAGCTCACCCTAGACGACGTACGTGTCGAGCCGTGGCAGTTGGTGGGCGAACTTCACAAGGGGTTCGCCGCAGCTCTGTATGGCGTCTCGCTCGGCCGCATTTACAACTCGGCCCGCGCAGTTGGTTATGGCCGCTGGGCGTTGGAACAAGCACTCGACTATGCCGGCGTCCGGGAGGCCTTCGGCAAAACTATTTCGGAATTCCAAGGCGTCACCTTCCCCCTAGCGGAAAGTGCGACCGAACTGCACGCGGCACATCTGATGGCGCTAAATGCAGCGACGTTGCTCGACCGAGGCGACGCGGCGGTGAAGGAGCTATCCATGGCAAAAGCCTATGCGGTCCAGGTTGGCTACAAGGCGGTCGATCGCGCCATGCAAACACATGGCGCCATGGGTTTTACGAATGAGCTTGGCCTGTATCATGCCTGGCATGCACTGCGCATCGTCAACGTCGCGGACGGGACGAACGAAATCCTCAATCGGACGATCGTTCAGCGCCTGATGAAAGGCGACCGGGAGCTCTGAGATTCCTTGCTGCGCGCCATTCTTAAAACGAAATCCAAGTATGCTTCCTTCCATAGTGCAGGTAGCCCGCATTGGCGCCCACACAAAGCCCAACACCGGTCCGCATCGGCGCCAGTATGACGTCTCGGCTTCGCTGGTAGTTCACCCCCACGCCCGCGACAAAGTAGAAGCTGTCTCTGACGCCCGGACAGCGCTTGTAGATATCATTCGGATTCTTGATACCGTAGCCGAGCGTCATCGACTTCGCCGCATTACCACCGAAATCGAAACCGACTGAAGTACCCTGCCAATATACCTTGCGCTAAGCGCCATTCTTGATAATGAACTCACCGACTCCGCAGCGAAGGCTGGCAAAGAACGCGCCTTCCTGCTTCCTCGCCGAGGATGTAGGCGTTTGGCAGCCCGAGTCCGCTGAACACTTTCTCGACCGCCGCGGCTAAGATGCCAGAGGTTTCGCCAAAAAATCTCCGTGCCGCATTAAGGATTTCGTTCTCGGTTTAGAAACCATTGCCCCCCTTGGACTCAATTGGCCCTGCCACGAAGAATAGGCCGACCGCCATAGCCATTGCGAACTTCGTTAAGTTTCGCAGGTGACATTCCTTTGTCGGAAGAAACACGTTGCCACATTATAGCAGAATTTCGGGCGAATCATTATAGAGGATACCATGCGCAGCAAAACCGCCATTCGGATTGTTGAGTGCCATGCCGAAGGGGAAGTCGGCGACGTCATAGTCGGCGGAGTAGCACCGCCACCGGGTGATACCGTATGGACTCAATCCAGGCACATTGCCGAGAACGAGGTTTTGAGAAATTTCGTCCTAAACGAGCCACGCGGCGGCGTCTTCCGTCATGTCAATCTGTTGGTCCCGCCAAAGCATCCAGGAGCCGACGCCGCCTTCATCATAATGGAGCCCGCCGACACACCGCCGATGTCAGGCTCGAATGCGCTATGCGTCGCGACCGTATTACTGGAGACGGGTATCCTGCCGATGGAGGAACCAGAGTCACGCCTGACACTCGAGGCGCCGGGAGGCTTGGTAACCGTTTCCGCCTCTTGCGAAGACGGTCGGGTTCGGAGCGTCCGTGTGCGGAACCTGCCCTCCTTCGCGGATAAGCTGGACGCTTCAATCGAAGTCAAGGGGCTCGGCATGCTCAACGTCGATACCGCCTTCGGCGGTGACAGCTTCGTGTTGGTGGACGCCGCCGCGCTCGGGTTTTCGCTAAAGCCGGACGAGGCTCGGGATATAGCGGTGCTCGGCACACGAATTACCGCTGCTGCAAACGCGCAACTGGGCTTTGCCCATCCCGAATTGCCAGACTGGAAGCACATATCATTCTGTCAGATGACCGCACCGCTAGAAAAACGCAAGGGCACGACATTTGGCCGCAACGCCGTCGCCATCCGTCCTGGAAAAATTGATCGCTCCCCCTGTGGCACCGGTTGCAGCGCCCGCATGGCGGTGCTGCATGCGAAAGGAGAGCTTCAGGTCGGTGAACGGTTTATCGGCGAATCACTAATCGATTCGACATTCGACTGCCGGGTCGAAGAAACCACGACCGTCGGCGGTAAACCCGCCATTGTGCCTTCCCTATCGGGTAGCGCATGGATCAGCGGTATGCGCACGTTGATGCTCGATCCGGCCGACCCTTGGCCGGAAGGCTACCGGTTGAGCGATACATGGCCGAATCTGACTTGAAATCGATCGAAAATATAAATGCGAAATCTACCATCGCTTCACAGGCATAGAGAGGAACATCGATGGTCTTTGCACTAACCGAAGAACAAAAAATGATTCGCGAGAACGTCCTGCGGATTTGCGCGGACTTCGGGGATGACTATTGGCTCGCACGCGACGAGGATGGCAGGTTCCCTGAAGACTTCTGTCTCGCGCTGGCGGAAGCGGGTTACCTCGGCATTGCCATGCCAGAAGAGTTCGGCGGATGCGGCCTCGGCATTACCGAAGCCGCCGTGATGGTTCAGGCCATTTCGGAATCTGGCGCGGCAAATGGCGGCGTCTCGTCCGTTTCCATCAATGTCTTCGGCGTTAACCCAATCGTCCGATACGGTGCCGACGAACAAAAGCA
>DJKK01000116.1:0-7843 GCA_002434595.1 Alphaproteobacteria bacterium UBA6544
CATCTTTGATCCTACGTTTCCTATTATAAAACGTGCACCAATTCATGGGGCGAGGATCAAGCACCCTACCTCTACTGTCCCGCGAGTTCGACGCCTGACTGCGGACGGGCGGGCGCGGTACGATTGTTATTTAACTTCAATTGATCGACATCTGTAGCGACGTGGCGAATTATATGTTCGCCCGCGATTTCGTTCGCGAAAGGGGCTACCGGGCGTGTGTCGACGATGTCACACACCAGAGCTTTCCGCTGGTCAATCGCCCGGCGTCCGGCGCGGACATGGTATAATTAGCCTGGCTGCCCGAACTTCCGGACGGCGTTCCCGACGAAACTCGGGACAATCCTCGCAAACAGGTAGAGCATGTCGGCGCTTCCTGGGTCATTCTCGCGCGCTGCGAAGCGCCGGAGGCCATTCGAGTCGGCCAATCGATAAGCGTCTACATGTTTCAAAACCATTATCTCAATACGTTACCCCAGAACGAGGTGCGACGCCGCGACGAGCGTGGGCCCTCCCGCTCCTTCCAGACCTTCGAGGATGCCGCGGACGAGGCGGCGGCGGAAGAGGAGGCTTGAGAGAAAGCCTGACCGCGGCGTGGCCGCTTCAGCTTCGCGGCGCGTGTTTGTTGAGGATACGTTGCAGGGTCCGCCGATGCATTTTGAGGCGCCGGGCGGTCTCGGAGACATTACGTCCGCACTGTTCAAACACCCGCTGGATGTGTTCCCAGCGCACTCGGTCTGCCGACATTGGATCCTTGGGTGGACCGGGCAATAGCCGCTGAATTTCCAATAAAGAGGCAGCGATATCGTCCGCGTTGGTAGGTTTTGGCAAGTAATCGATAGCTCCCGCCTTAATGGCGGCGACCGCCGTCGCGATATTGCCGTAGCCAGTCAACATCACGATCCGGCAATCCGGCTTTGCTTCTTGGATAGCCTTAACTACCTCGAACCCGTTGCCGTCATCGAGCCGCAAGTCGATTATGGCGTAAGATGGCGGGTTCTCCATCGCGAGTTCTACGCCTTCAGCCACACTTTCGGCCGACGAAACCATGAATCCCCGCGTTTCCATAGCCCGTGCGAGACGCATCCGCAGCGGAGCATCATCGTCAACGATCAGTAGACTGCGGTCACCTGGCAGCACATTCGCCTCGCTCATCGATGGAAACCTCTTTCTTTACCGATTTAAAACGGCATTAGATCACCTCGAAGCGGTATCCAGAATAGCCCTTGGCCATGAGATGGCAACCTCGCCCCCTTGACGATTGCGAAATTGCAAAGTAGCGCCTGACCGCTCGAGCAAGGTCTGGGCAATGAAGATTCCCAATCCCATGTGCTCGCCGCGGCCGCTGCGTGTCGAAATGTAGGGTTCACCGATCGCCGCCAGTACCGACGGCGGGAAACCCGGGCCGTCGTCACGCACGGTAACGCTGACCAGACGGCCATCCCAATGGGCCGCCACGGTCACCTGCTCGCGGGCGAACTGACCAGCATTTTGTATCAAATTTCCCAAACCGCGCCGGATTTCTGGCCGCGGCGGCAATTGTGGCTCGGGTCCTTCGCAGGTATCGGCCAGTTCAACTTCGGTCTCGCTTTCGCGCGACCCAGCCTCGTCGATTGTCTCCTGGAGAAAAACTGAAATCGGTAACGATTCGAACGGTGCGCCGCCACGGTCCTCGGGTTGAGCCGCGATGTCTGCCAGGATGTCCCGGCAACGCTCGGATTGACTCGCCAACAATCGAACGTCTTCGGCTATAGGGTCGTCGGGCGCCACCTCCCGCGTCAATTCGTGGGCGACAATCGAGATCGTCGCCAACGGACTGCCAAGTTCATGTGCGGCGGCTGCCGCCAAACCGTCGAGCGCCGCCAGACGTTGCGCGCGTGCGAGTGCCGCCTGTGTTTCCGCCAACGCCTCGGACATGCGCCGCGATTCCTCTGCGACCGACCATACATAGGTGGATATGAAGACGGTCGCGACCGCAAGCGCAGTCCAGATTCCAAGGACGTAGGGAAGCGGGAGCTCGAGCTGGTTCGGTGCCCACGGCAGCGGCAGATGAAAATAGGCGAGCCCGGTAATCACAAGTATGGCCAGACCCGTGAGCGTGATAGTGGCGCGGCGTGAGAGAATTGTCGCCGAGACCACGACGGGTGCAAGAATCAGGATGGCGAACGGATTGGCCAATCCGCCGTTAAGATACAACAAGCAGGCCAATTGAATTGCATCGAATCCGAGCAAGGCCAGCGCTTCGCCGTCGGCAAGACGCCCCCTCGTTGAGCGATACGATGTAATAATAATATTGGACGCCGCGAGGCTGGCGACGGTTAAGAAACACAATGCCAAGGGAAGTGGATATTCGAGCCCGTAGTGGACAATCAAGACCGTGGCCAGCTGGCCAGCGGCGGCGATCCATCGGATAATAAGGACCGTGCGCAGGCGAACCGGCACCGACGGGGATTGCTGACCGCTCTCGAGTTCATACATGACACTAGGCCAGCATGCCGGCCAAAATCACGCAAGCCCCAAGCCATGCCGACGTGATCGACACGCTTGCCGGATGACCCCCGATGGCTCAAAAACATTACCGTGAGCGAAGATGCAAATTCAATGAATCGCGAGACCCGCTGGTGGTGGATACGACATGCGCCGGTGAAGAATCATGCCGGTCTTATTTACGGCCAACAGGATGTCCCAGCTGATTACACCGAAACGAGTACGGCGATCGCGGCACTTGCCGGAGCACTACCGGAGGCGCCCGTCCTCATCGCGAGTGATCTCCGCCGTGCTGCCGATACCGCGGCGGCAATTGCCGCTGCCGGAGTCGATTGGGAAAAGAGCGAAAGCGAAGCCGCGTTCCGTGAGCAACATTTTGGTGAATGGCAGGGACTGTCCACGTCTGCTTTCGCGGAACTGCGCGATGATTTGCCGCATAGAGGCTGGCTCGCACCGGCGTTTGAACGCCCGCCTGGTGGAGAAAGCTTCGCCGACGTTATCGCTCGGGTGGTGCCAGCGGTGATCCACCGTACGGCCGAGAACGTCGGTCAAGACATCGTGGCCGTCGCGCATGCTGGATCGATTCGTGCAGCGATCGCCTATGCGCTGGGAATGGGCGCCGAGGCGGCGCTCGCGTTGTCTCTCGACAACCTCTCTCTGACACGCCTCGATCACATCGAGACCAATGACGACGCCGGGGTGTGGCGGATCGTCTGTATCAACCGTGTCTTTGGCTAAGTAAGGGACATACCCGAATGGACTTGCCAATCTCATTTCAAAATGTCGGCGGCATTGCTGTTTTTCTGTTTATCATTGGCCTCCTCGTTTGGATGCACTTCAGACGGCCGCAGTCCGTCATGGTCGAACCGAAAGGAGCCGCATTGGGCTTGGCCTATGAGTGGTCTTTGACGCCGTTGAACAAAGCGAAAAACGACTTTCTGGCTCGCTTTCAGGAACTCGAACGGGTGGTCGCAGAACAGCGCGCCGACGATGTGCACCTGATCCGGTTTGGGCTGTTCAATATGACCGAAAAAATCATCGAGAGAGAGCAGATTACCCATCCCGTCGAAATCACCTTCCCCGAGGGGACGACAATTTTATCCGCGCTTTACGGCGAAGCACTGAAGACCGAAAGATATAATGAGGCAGAACCTGCAGTGGAGGGCCAGACGGTGACATTGCCGGTGCAACGCATGAATCCGAAGTCGACGCTGGTTTTTAATTTTATCTTGCGAGGCGGTGTCGGAACGCTCGATGTCCGGGGGGAGACGGACGAGCACGGCTCGATTAAACGTGTCGGCTAATCCCTACTTTTCGTGTATTTTGTTAGTCGATTCATCATATTCACTATATATAGTAAGTTAGTTATGCCTTTTATTTGAACCGCCGATGGAGGTTTCCGATGGCCCTCGTCCGCCGCTGTTGCTTTGTTCTGGCCTTCACTGTGGCCATCATACTAGTCTCAACACCAGGGCGCGCCCTGACGGATCAAGAGGAAATGATCCAGCGGTCACACATCTCGGTACAGAAAATCCTCCAACATAAGGACATTGGTCCTTCTGTGAGAGACCTTCTTGGGCGCGCAAAAGGCATCATGATCTTCCCGAATCTCTATAAGGGAGCCATCTTTTTCGGCGCGGAAGGCGGCAGTGGACTGTTGATGGCAAAGGGTAGCGGCGGCCGCTGGAGTTACCCTGCGTTTTACTTTATGGGATCCGGTAGTTTTGGTCTCCAACTCGGTGCGCAGACCGCGGAGGTCATGCTGATGATAATGACCGAGCGGGGCCTCAACGCCATCATCAACCAGAAGGTCAAAGTCGGCGGTGATGTGAATGCCGCGATCGGCCCTTATGGCGTTGGCGGGAAAGCCTCGACAACGACTAATTTTGGCGCGGATATATTCACCTATTCCATTAATCAGGGCGCCTTCGCCGGCTTTAGTTTCGAAGGCGCAGTCATTTATCCACGCAAGGAATGGACGAGTGAATATTACGGCGACCCCGCAGCAGACCCGCGCGCTGTCGTGATTGACGGGCAATTTCGGAACAGCCAAGCGGATGCCCTGCGGAACAACCTTGTTCTCGAGCGTTAGCCGCTAAGGGCAAAGTTCGCCATCGCCAGGCCAAGCGCCAAGGCCGCATTCACCACGCAGAAATTCCAATTAGTATTATGGCGAGGTGCGCATCGCGCTGCGAGAGCCGTGGGATGCCGTGCCCGAACCACGGAAGCCGGCGCCCTTCGGCCGAGTTCGGCCCCCTAAGCTCAAATAACAGCGTGGCGGCAATTTGGCCGCCGAGCGATTCATGAAACGCTAGACCGAGACCGGGCGCGCCGTCGGCGCAAAAAGGACAGAAAACACAATAACTGCCCGGCGATCCAACCCGGTACGGCACCAAGAACGCGTTCCAGCCGATCGGCCAACCAACCAAAACGGACTTGCGCAGATTCATGCCGCGCCAACTGTCGAAACATGGCCAGAACTATCGCGTGAAGCAGCAATCCCGGTATCCCGAGAATGCAGTACCATAAAATGGAGCCGATCAAGCACCGACCGAACAATCCGGCCAGATTCTTGGTGAGAGCCCAACAGACACCATGGCTATCCAGCCGATAACCTTCCCCGCGATGGAAGGCGGCGGCGCGCTTTCGTCCTGATTCAAGCCCATCGCGGATCAGCGCCCGCAACGTATGTAATGCCTCGCCAAAAGTCCCACTCTGACTAATCAGCAATACCAGAAGGACGAGGCCTAGCACCCATCCCACGCAGTATCCGGACGCCCACTGTGCCAACGCCCATCCCGCCTAGGCCGCCAGCATGGTTAGAAAAAAGGAAAATATTTCGCCACGCACTATCAAAGCACAAGATCCTCGTCGGCTGCAGTCTAGGCGGTTGCCAAGAAGCCTCGCCAAGCGCTCCAGCACATCACTCGGATGTGAAAGTATGCGAAACAGCTAGGATATCCGACCGACTACCGCCTCCGGGAAGTTTACAATACAGACGATGATGAATCGATCGGGCGCGTAGGCGGCCAAGTCTTGATTGCCGTTCATTTCTGCAGCATGTCGTCAAAACCGATGTTTGGTCACTCAGCACCCCGACCAGGCCTGACAGACGGCAAACGATCGAATAACTTTGCGTGATGTCTGCCTTCGATTCATACCTGATGGTCGATTGGAGCGCCGCGAACGCGCCAACCCGAGGCCATGACAGCATCTGGCTTGGCCTTACGGTGCGGCGGCCCAGCGGCCTCACCTTGGCCAAGCTTGAGAATCCTCCAACCCGCGCAGAGGCGACGGCGCGCATCATAGACTTGGCCAGACGTGAGCTCACGCGTGACCGTCGTCTCCTCATCGGCTTCGACTTCCCGTTCGGATATCCTGCCGGCACTGCGGCCCGCTTGGGATTGCGCGGCCTCGCGTGGCAAAATCTCTGGCAAACGCTCGTGGACCGGATCACCGACGGTAAGGACAATCGAAACAACCGCTTCGATGTTGCCGAATCGTTGAACAAGGATATGACTGGCGAAGCATTTCCGTTTTGGGGATTGGCGCATGAAGAACAACGTGCTCATTTGGTGCGCCGGAACCGGCGCCCGCATAACCCGGGCGATCTCGCCGAACGCCGCGAATGCGACGTGCGCGTTCCATCGACACAGCCCGTCTGGAAGCTCGCCGGCGCCGGGTCTGTCGGCGGACAGACGCTAACCGGTATCCCCCGGGTTTGGCAGATCCGAAGGGCGCCAGAACTCGCGTTTGATTGTCATATCTGGCCGTTTGAAACCGGCCTGCGATACGATCCGAAGCCTGCAATTATCATCGCCGAGGTCTATCCGTCTCTGGTCACACCCAGCAATCTTAAGGGCCGCCCGAAGGATGCGGGACAAGTTGCAGCAATTGGCCGCGCCTATGGCAAGCTAGACAATGCAGGTGCTCTCGCACCGCTCTTCGAAGGCGACCCTGCATTAACGTCCGAAACGCGGCGCAACATCGAAACCGAAGAGGCCTGGATTCTGGGTGTTGCCGAGGGAAACCTTCTCGCGACAGGCTAGTCCGTGGCGCCGACCCACTCTAACAAGCGAACGACGCGTTGATCCCGGCTATGGCGCGCCCAACCGAGCGGCCCGCGCCCGGTATAGTCCCGCAGAGAAAAATCGAGTTGGTGCTCGACCAGAATTTCCAAGATCAATAACCGCGCCTCCTTCGCCGCAATCATCAGCGGTGTCATCCCTTGTCGATTTGGCACATTTGGGCTCGCACCCGCCACAAGCAGAATTTCCGCGATTTCTATTTGATCGTGAATCGCCGCGAGGCCGAGAGCCGTGTTCCCTTGATTGTCCTTGGTATCGAGGAATTTTGTGGCGGCGACGATAGCTTCAGCCATCTCAACGTCGCCGGCCTGCACTGCGATCATCAGAGGCGTCTGCCCGTCGCGATCGCGGACTTCCGGCGATTCACCGCGTGCGAGATAGTCGCGGACCGCTGAAAATTCGCCACTCCGCGCGGCAACGATAAACGGATGCTCGAAGATCATTCGTGACCGCTGCGCCGCCGCATCCGTTCCAGCAAACAGCGCGGTGCAGATGATAGTGGCTGCAACGATCCAACCGGTGGTCAAAGTACCGGCAAACTTCCACACGATGTCGCTCCTCCGCCAAGGATGGATCATCGAGAAACCTCCAACTTCCCTAAGCGATTCTGAGCGGATACTGGCACGCTTTGTCAAGCGGTGGAGACGATTTAAGAGTTTCGGTGGTCAAGCTTTTACGGGAGCGTTAGGTTCAAGAATGGCTTTGTTCACTCTGCACGTAGTTGCCTTGATCTGCGTCGCCAACGCATTTGGCGGGATGATCTTCTTCATGATGGTGTTAGCACCGGCCGCCTTCCGAACGCTTGAGCGCCCGCAGGCGGCTCGGATCACGCGCCAAGTCTTTCCACGTTACGATATGTATCTGGCCGAATTGCAGGGTGCGGGAGGCGCCGCATTGTTGCCGGCGCATAGTTATGGTGTAAAGGTCAGCACATTAGGCATCACCTGCATCGTCAACTTGCTCCTACGGCAGTTCTTACTGCAGCGCACCGATCGTGTTCGCGTTTCCGGTCCGGCCACATTTTCACGGCTCCATCGATTGAGCGTTAACATAAACATCGGTCTGTTCGCCGCCGTCGCGACGGTTCTCGTTCGGCTCCTATAATGACGGAGGTTCCGTTCTGGCGTCGCAAGCGCCTCGCACAGATGACCCGCGAGGAATGGGAATCACTGTGCGACGGTTGCGGCAAATGTTGTCTCCACAAGCTCGAGGATGCGGACACGGGCGAGATCGCAATGACCGATGTCGCCTGTGACTACCTCGACTTGGAG
>DJKK01000116.1:8244-12262 GCA_002434595.1 Alphaproteobacteria bacterium UBA6544
CTGACTCAGGCGAACCTACCAACACTCAAGTGGTTGCCGGAAACCTGTGCCTATCGTCTGATTTACCAGGGTAACGACCTTCCCGAATGGCACCATCTCGTCTGCGGCGACCGGGAGGAAGTTCACCGCGCGGGACAATCGGTTCGCGGCGCGGCCGTCTCTGAGGGCGAGGTCAAGGATATCGAACGGCACGTAACCGATTGGTTGAACGCCGCAGGTGGGGATTGGGTCTTTGTCGCCACACCAGATAAGAATTCTTGCTGAAGTTTCTTCAGAAAAAGAATTAGATACCAAGCATTTTTTAATTGTTCGATACGGGATGCCACCGTATTTTTCGATGACGCTTTACATTCAAGCTATCGCGATCATATACAAAATTATGAATGACGGTCGCCCATACTCCTACGTTCTCGAGAGGCTCAAGACAGCGCGCCTTCGCCCGACTCGGCAGCGGCTCGCGTTGGCAAAACTATTGCTGGAAACGGACGACAGGCACGTAACCGCGGAGCAACTCCACTGCGAAGCAAGCAGCGCCGGGATCAAGGTGTCGCTTGCGACCGTTTATAATACACTGCATCAATTTACCAAGGCGGACCTGCTGCGCGAGGTTGTGGTCGAATCGGGCCGTGCCTATTTCGACACCAACACCAGCGAACATCATCACATATTCAATCAGGATACTGGCGAACTGTGCGATATACCTGATGAGACCATTTCCGTGTTGGTTCTACCCGACGCGCCCGAGGGGACCAAGATCGACCGCGTTGAGATTATCGTGCGCGTCAAATCGCTCCGGTAAGACCTCCGCCGCAATCTTCTTTTATGTTTAGTTTAGAACGATTCTAATTTATTGACTCGTTTCGTACTTGTCCCTTATACGATTGGCGGGAGCGTTTACCTAAACGCGCGGATCGCGCACAAATAATTTCACGGAGTGAGGAGAGAAATCATGGCGTCCCTTAAGGGCTCGAAGACTGAAGACAATTTGAAATCCGCATTCGCCGGCGAGAGCCAAGCGAACCGCCGTTACCTGTATTTCGCCCAGAAAGCTGACGTCGAGGGTTACAACGATGTCGCCGCTGTCTTCCGTTCGACGGCCGAAGGAGAGACCGGTCACGCACATGGCCATCTTGAGTACTTGGAAGAGACGGGTGACCCCGCGACCGGCGAGCCGATCGGCGGCACGTCCGACAATCTCAAGGCCGCCATTGCCGGCGAAACCCACGAGTACACCGACATGTACCCAGGAATGGCCCGGACAGCGCGCGACGAAGGGTTTGACGAAATCGCGGATTGGTTCGAGACCCTTGCCAAGGCCGAGAAGAGCCACGCCGGACGTTTCCAGAAATCTCTGAATACGCTCGATTCCTAATCCGCCGCGATGCGCCGCCGCGCGCATTCGAATAGGCTTGGTCGGGAGTGCCTGATCACCGCATCAAGCGCTCCTGCAGGGCCTCCCAACTGATGGAAAATGGAACCTGTCATGAGAGAAGGCAGTCTGGACGCGCCTGTACGCCACCCTTTGTCCTGGACGGAGGAGGCGTTTTACGATGAAGCGAAACTTGACGCGGAACTCCGGCGGGTATTCGACATCTGCCACGGTTGCCGCCGATGCTTCAATCTCTGCGACAGTTTCCCACGCCTCTTTGACCTGATTGATGATTCGGAATCAGGCGAGTTGGACACGGTGGACAGCAAGAACTTCAAATCGGTCGTCAACGCCTGCACGCTCTGCGACATGTGTTTCTTGACGAAATGCCCCTATGTCCCGCCGCACGAATTCAATCTCGACTTCCCACATTTGATGCTTCGCTATCGCGCGGTCGAGCAGCGCAAAGGGATGGTCGGCGCGATAGACCGAGAACTGACAAAGACCGACCGGAACGGAAGAATTGCCGGCCGGATGTCAGCGATCGCGAACTGGGCCACAAACACGGAAAACGGTATGACCCGCCCCCTCATGGAGTCGGTTGCCGGCATCGACCGAAACGCAGCACTCCCGAAGTATCATTCGAATACTTTCGCAGCACACGCCAAGAAGGCGCCGCCCACTGTCAATACCGCAGCACCGGCGCATGGCCGAAAGGCAATCCTCTACGCGACATGCTTCGGCAACTTCAACAGCCCGGAAATTGGCGTTGCCGCGCAAGGCGTCCTTGCCCGTAACGGCGTGGAAACCGAAGTCGTGTACCCCGCTTGTTGCGGCATGCCGCAACTCGAGCAGGGTGACATCGCGGTCGTCGCGGAGAATGCCCAAAAGGTTGCCGGCGAACTCGGCCCGTGGATCGAGAAAGGATATGACGTCATCGCGCTGGTGCCGAGTTGTGCACTGATGATGAAGTTCGAATGGCCACTTATCCTGCCCGCGGTCGAGAGTGTGAAGAACCTCTCCGAAGCGAGTTTCGACATTACCGAGTATATAGTCGACATCGCGAAGAAGGACGGCCTCGCGGAGGGCCTGTCGCCACTCGATGGTGGCGTCGCGGTTCATTCCGCGTGTCACGCCCGGGCGCAGAACATGGGAGCCAAAGCAGCGGAAATGATGCGGCTGATACCCGAAGCCGAAGTTGACGTGATCGACCGCTGTTCCGGCCATGGTGGCTCTTGGGGCGTCAAGATGGACAACTTCGAGACGGCGATCAAGGTTGGCCGGACGGCGGCACGGCAGGCACTCAATAGTGGAAAGAAGCACGTGGTCTCGGAGTGCCCGCTCGCCGGCATGCACATCAGGCAGGGATTGGAGCGTCTCCAGGATACCGGCGCGCCGGCATATCAGATCGCTGCACACCCTGTCGTGCTGTTCGCACGGGCCTATGGTGTCGATGTCTGATACACGACGGCGGTTGCAAAGGAATGAGATGATGACACGGAAATCCGAACTCACGCACGACGACATTATGCCGATGACGGAGTACGCAAAGATTCGCAAAGAGCGTCGTCGCGAGATCGTGGCGGCAAAACGTGACCGTAGAATGGAGATCGGACCCGTTGCCGTCTGCCATTTCGAGAGCTACGACAGCATGTGGCAGCAGGTCCATGAGATGCTGTTCATCGAAAAGGGCGGCGAGGAACAGATCGCTGATGAACTGGCTGCTTTCAATCCGCTCATCCCGAAGGGTCAAGAGCTCGTCTGTACCGTGATGTTCGAAATTGACGAGCCGGCCCGTCGTAAGGCGTTTCTGTCCAAGTTGGGCGGTGTCGAGGAAGCCATGACGATTGAGTTCGCGGGCGAGACAGTGATGGGCGTACCGGAAGAGGACGTCGACCGCAACACCGCCGATGGAAAAGCTTCTTCCGTTCAGTTTCTGCATTTCCCGTTCTCAGCGGCGCAGATTGCAGCCTTTCTGGAGCCTGGGACGCAAGTACTGGTCGGTTTCAAGCATCCGGAATACGCGCATTTGGCGGTCATGCCGGAAGCCACACGGCACGCGCTTGCGCAGGATTTTCTCTAGGGAAAAATCTCGCTCTTCCGCAAACCCCAGAATCCTTCCCGGCGTAGCCACCCTTCGTAACCATCAACCTCGACACGGCACCAGGCAGGTGTGCATTTTTCCAGCCGTGCCACGATACTTCTCGCAAGCCGGGCAACCGCCGGTGCATCGTCGCTTGAGCGGCGGCGCAGCGTCACGCCGCGACCGGTGATAATGATACTTCGCCGGTTCGACAGCATCGCCTTGTGAACCCAGCCCTCGGCCCCCTCCCAATCGCGTATCTTACGCCAAGTATCATACTCTTGGACGACTTCGACCGGAATCCGTTTCTGCCGAAACTTCCATTTAATGGGGTAGCGCACGCCCGGCCCGACCCGCACGTTGACCTCGTCCGAGCGAAGCGAGACGAAACGACGGCGGGTCCCCTGATTGGGACGCGCCCGCAGTAGATCATCCGATTGTGCGATCTGTACCGGGTTGGCCGGATTAGACAGAGTCCCCGAAGACGGCAGCGATGTAGCAACAACCGTTACTAGAAGGAACGTTGCGAGCCTCATGCCGAGACGAATTCCACGACACTGGACAAC
>DJKK01000115.1:0-3417 GCA_002434595.1 Alphaproteobacteria bacterium UBA6544
GATCAGGTTCATTATTGCGGCGAGTCGATGGGCGGCATTCTCGGAACCGTGTGACATCGCTCACGCTCGTCTCGACGCCCGTCTTCATCGAGGACCAAATGAAGGAACGCTATGCGCTCGGCCGTGGCTCGCGGATAGAAGCCATGCAAAGCATGGGGATGGAGGCCTGGGTCCGGGAGACGACGCAGAAGACCCGCCTTCCCGCCGACGAGGAACCGGAATTGTTCGAGTGGTACATCCGGGAGTTTGCTAAAGGTGACCCAGACGTGCAGGTCGCCATGTCGAAGCTCGTCAACGGCGCCAACGCCGCCGGCTTTCTCACGCGCATTCTGGTCCCGATTCTCGGCCTATATCCAAGCGGTGGGCAGATCACGAGCGATGCGCAGGTCGAGATGCTGAAAGACGGTCTCGCCAATTTCGAGATTCATCACCTGCCAACGGGATATCACATGGTGCAATTGCTCTATCCGGAGGAATGCACTCAATACCTCGGCGCGTTCTGCACCCGCGTCGACGCTTGACCCCTCACACCCGCCCGTCATTCCGAGGTGCAGCGCGAACTCGGAACGACGTTTGGATTTATACGACAACATCCGCCCGAGCCCTCCGACAGGCTCAGGACAACATCCGGTGGCTTAACATGGTGTCACCTGTCATTCCGGGTTGGGGGGCCGACCCGGAATGACGTTTGGGAGCTGACGATATCGACAGGCGTCGTCCTGAGCCTGTCGAAGGGCGGCACGGACGTTCTACATCGATAAAAAATTCAACGCCGAGGAGCATCTTATGGCCCGCATCGCCATCGCCGGCTTCATGCACGAGACGAACTGTTTTGTGCCAGACGCGACCGACTTCGAGAATTTCGCCAACCCGTCGGACCGTCCCGGCATCTTGCGGGGCGAGCGAATTCTGGAGGAATTTGCGGACCGCGGCGCCTCTACCGCGGGTTTCCTGAACAGCAGCGACGGCAACCACGAGATCGCGCCCCTACTGTGGACGAGCACGACACCGGGCGGCTACGTCACTAACGGCGCCTATGAGCGGATCGCCGGTGAGATAATCGCACTACTGTCGGAAGCCCTGCCGGTCGACGCGGTTTATCTCGACCTGCATGGCGCGATGGTATCGGAGGACTTCGAGGACGGCGAGGGTGAACTGCTACGCCGCGTCCGCGCCGTAATCGGCGAAGACGCGCCGATCGCAATCAGCCTCGACTATCATGCCAACGTCACCGAACAGATGGTTCGTCACGCAGACGCAATTCTGCCCTATTGGACCTATCCGCATGTCGACCAGTTCGAAACCGGCAAACGCGCGGCAGAAGCGATGAAACGTCTGTTGATCGACGGCCGGCCCCAGGGGCGCGCACTGCGTCACCTGCCCTTCCTGTTACCTCTGAACTTCCAATGCACGTTGGTTGAACCGTCGAAATCCATCGTTGAAGCGGCGGCGGCACGACTTTCGGAAGACATGCTCTCCCTCGCCTATCTCGCCGGCTTCCCGCCAGGCGACCTCCGCGAGTGCGGACCGACGGTGAGCGCCCACGCCTATACGCAGGAAGAAGCTGACGCCGCCGTCGCCGAAATTGCGCAGATGGTGGCCTTGAAGGAAGCCGAGTTCGCGGAACCGTTGCTCGCACCCGACGATGCGGTAAAGAAGGCGATGCGTATCGCCGCCAGCGCCTCGAAGCCGATTGTCGTCGCCGACACCCAGGACAATCCAGGCTGCGGCGGCACCGCCGATACCGTGGGCATGCTAGAAGCGCTGGTGATGAACGACGCGCAGAACGCGATTTTCGGGGTTGTGCGCGACCCCGCCGCCGCGGCGGCGGCGCACGAAGCGGGTGTCGGCGCGGAGCTCGAGCTTGATCTTGGCGGTATGGCGGACCTCGACGGGGTCGTCCCGTACCGCGGTCGCTTCAAGGTCGAAGTGGTCAATGACGGCAAGTACCAGACGACCGGACCGGTCGCGCAGGGCAAACGCCATGATGTCGGTCCCTCTACACTACTGTCGATCGGTGAGGTCAAGGTCGCTGTTAGCACCCACCGTGTGCAGGCGCACGACCGCTCGGTCTTCGAACATTTCGGCGTCGTGTTGCAGGACCTTGATATCATCGTGCTCAAGAGCACGGCGCATTACCGGGCGCATTTCGACCCGATCACAGAGACGACTTTCGCCGCTATTGCCCCTGGCGGCCACGGCGCCAACCCGGTCGATTTTCCATACGGAAAACTGCGAGCCGGCGTGCGTTACTACCCACTCGGTCCTGTGCGAGATTAGGTGAAACGGACAAACACGCCGTCCTACCGGGACGCAAGCGCACCCGGAAGGAGTAATAGATTCGCGAAAGGGCCCGCGATTCACTCCCGCGCGTCTCGGATAGCCCTCCAGACCTGCTCGCTCATCACCGGCATATCGATATTGTCGATACCGAGCGGCGACAGGGCGTCGAGCACCGCGTGCACAATTGTCTGTGGCGCGCCGATACACCCGGCCTGACCGGAGCCTTTGACCCCTAGAGGGTTCGCTTGCGTCGGCGTGTCTTCCTGAAGATGAATTTTGAGATCGGGGAGTTGGCTCGCCCGGGGCAGCCAATAGTCCATCATAGACCCCGCCAGTAGTTGACCTGAATCTGCCTCGTATGTGCAGTTTTCGCCAAGCGCCTGGCCAATGCCCTGTACCAGCCCGCCCTGTACTTGCCCGACGGTCAGCATTGGATTGATCAAGGTGCCGTAGTCGTCGACCGCGATATAGCTCAGCAGTTCGACACCGCCGGTCTCGGGGTCAACCTCGACCTCTGCTGCCTGGCAACCATTGGGAAATGTGAAAGGGACTTCTTCGTTGAATACAAAAGTGTCGAGTCCGCCTTCGCCAGCCTCCGCCGCCACGTCCGCGAGGCTTACGGACTGGCCGCTCTCAGGTACCGAGAACGCACCGTTGGCGTAGTTCAAATCCGCCGCCTCCGATTGCAGCAATCGCGCCGCGACAGGTTTAGCTTTCTTCATCACCTCGTCGATCGCCCGCATCATCGCACCGCCGCCCATATGCATGGACCGCGCACCGCCATGCCCAAAACCGATCCGGGTCTCGCGCGTGTCCGCTTGGATATATCGGAATGCATCCATCGGCAGCCCAAAACGGTCCGCCGCAATCTGTTTGTAGGACGTCTCATGGCCCTGGCCGTTACTCTCCGTACCGACACGCAACTCAATTTTGCCGTCGCCAGAAAACGTCACTTCCGCGCCTTCCTGCGGCGCCCCACGCGACGTCTCAAGAAAACTCGCAATGCCCAATCCCCGAAGTTTGCCGCGCGCTTCCGATGCCGTACGCCGAGAGGCGAATCCGTCCCGGTCCGCGAGCCGAACAATATCGTCGATATTCGCCCCGAACCGCCCACAGTCGAATGTCAGGCCCTGC
>DJKK01000115.1:3705-5068 GCA_002434595.1 Alphaproteobacteria bacterium UBA6544
TCGATATTCGACCCGAACCGCCCACAGTCGAAGGTCAGGCCCTGCGCCGTAACATAGGGAAACTCTACGACCGCGTTTTTCCGGCGCAACTCAACCGGGTCGACGCCGAGCTGCCGCGCGGCAGCCTCGATGAGGCGTTCCGTGATGTAGTTTGCTTCGGGCTTGCCGGCACCTCTGTAGGCATCGACAGGTGCAGTATTCGTAAAGACGCCGCGCGACTCCGTGTAGATATGCGGTACGACATAACCTCCGCCCATCGCCGTCAACGCCGCCCGCGTGGAGGCACCCGGCGACGAGCCCGAAAGATAAGCGCCCAGGTCGGCGACCATGGCCGCATCAAGGGCAAGAAACTTTCCGTCCGCATCCAGCGCAAGGCGCGCCTGCGCACGAATTCCCCGTCCCTGCGTCGCCGCTGCGAACTCTTCACCCCGGTCGCCCGTCCATTTAACCGGCCGTCCAAGTTTCCGTGACGCCCAGAGCAACAGGACCCATTCCGGATAGATAAAGTTCTTGAGACCAAAGCCGCCCCCGACGTCAGGCGCCACAACTTCAAGCTTCTCTTCCGGCACCTTCAGGATCACCTTTGCCAACGGCCCGCGAATCCCGTGCAAACCCTGCGCAGAGCAGGTCAGCTTGTAAGTCTCGGTTGCCGCATCGTATTCACCGATACCCGAGCGCGGTTCCATCGGTGCGGCGGAAATCTTGTTGTTAACGATATCGAGCTCAACGACATGCGCCGCGCCCGCGAAGGCCGAGTCTGTTGCCGCCTTATCACCTTTCGGGAAGCGAAAAATCACATTACCGGGAGCGCCGTCCCATACTTGCGGCGCGCCCTCTTCAAGCGCAGCATAGCCGTCGACGACCGCGGGCAAGGAGCCATAGTCAACGAAGATCTGCTCGGCCGCCTCCGCAGCCGCTTCCTGCGTTTCCGCCACGACAAACGCGACCTGATCACCGACATAACGAACCCGGTCGCGCGCCAATGCGGGGCGCGGCGGCACATATAACCCGGCTTCGGGCGACAACTCCGCATCGCAGGGGAGATGCCCAACACCATCCGCGGCCAGATCCGCCTCGGTGTATACGGCGATCACGCCCGGCATCTCGAGAACTGCACTCGCATCGATGCTCTTGATCTTCGCATGCGCATGCAAGGACCGCACAACAACGCCCCAGGCCTGTCGTGCGACATTCAAGTCATCGGCATAGACGGCGGATCCTGTCAGGAAACGATGATCTTCGAGACGGGGGACGGAACGTCCCATGAATGCGTCTGTCACGGCGCGTCCTTTCGTGTTCGCAACGCCGGTCAGGCGAACGGCTTGAAGTGTTTACTGAGTGCCAATCCCTGACGCTGATAGGA
>DJKK01000204.1 GCA_002434595.1 Alphaproteobacteria bacterium UBA6544
GATTCGCGAGACGCCTTGGCTGATAGCGAATCGTTCAATTATGGGGTCTCGATCCCAAGTCGCGCCGGACGTCATCGGCAGTCGCGAGCGTGCCGCCCGAGGCTTCGATGCGTTTCACTGCATCTTCGACCCACCAGAGGTTGCCGCGTTCGGTGAGGCGAGGGGTGTCTTCCAGGCCGACCCGGACATGGCCACCAAGCGCGACAGCCGGTTCGATGAGGGGGTGAATGTCGACCATCAGGCCGGCAACCATCCACGGAGCGCCAGGCACGACGTCCTCAAGCAGCGCCAAATAGGCGTCGAGGCCATAGGCCTTGGGTGGGAAGCTGAAGGTATAGCCCTCGGAGAACATCAGCCGGTAGACAGATTTCGGCAGGATCGGGAAGCGCTCTGCCATCGCCGCGGCCTGCCGCAAGAATCCCGGCTCGTAGACCGCGTAACTCGGATGCAGTGCAAAGCGTTCGCACATGGCAAGGCCATGGCGGATGTGTTTGTCAGGGTTGAGATAGGTGAACCCGTCGCGGTCCTGTGCGAGACGGGCGACGGACGCGAAATTGACCGAGCCCGGATCAACCACCATCCACTCGATCAATTTACGCTCCGCCAGTTCCAGCATGGCGGCGTGCCTCTCTGCAACGTCTTCCGGACCTCTAATATCTTGCGTGCCGATCATGGGCAATGTGCCATAGACGATCGCGTCAACTTTCTCGCGTATGCCTTCTATCACGCGGGCGTAAAGATCCGCGGTATCCTTTTGCGTTTCCGTCGCCTCGTCATAGGCATGGAAGTGGACGATCGAGGCACCCGCTTGGACACAGGCGATCCCCTCGGCGATCAATTGGTCGACGGAAATCGGCATCAAATGCTGGTGCGCGGGCCCACCGCCGCCGTTCAGCGCTACTTCGAGCCAAGTCTTCTTCGTCATGTTAATATAATTACCTTTCTTATGCGACGTCGGCCATAACCGTCTAAACGGGCTGCCGCGTATTCTCTTCGATAAAGGTTTCGATCTCGGCTTTTGTCATGGTATCGCGGAACATCTCGGCACGCATCCTGACGCGCTGCTCGTTGAGCTTGGCGATGGCGTCCTTCATGCGTTGCAAGTCTTCGGGCGACTTGATGTGGCTGATCGCCTTCTTCGCCTGCTCTATATAACGGTCGTGTTCATCATTGAAGATAATCTGGATCGCCTTGGCGATAAGTTCATTCACTTTGCCGCCGGAAAGCTCCTTGCCTTCGCGAAATAGACGTGCGCCGCCTCCTTCGGTGAAGCCAACAGCCGCATTCAGCAGCGGATCGTCCTGTACGACGTAGGCTTTGCGTAAATCGCCGAGCTTCTTCTCTTCGTCCAGCTGGATCGTATCGTCGGGGGAGATCGGCCGACCCATGAGATATTCGAATATATCCGCAAGCACCACGTAGTGGTTGAACTCCTGAACCAACTGCAGCAGCGGAAAAATTATAGCCGTGGCGGTCGATCTCCTTGTCGACCCGCGGATACAGCCGACAACATCCTTCAGCTCTTTGTGTAGGCCATTTAAGAAGTCGTCGACCGGGTTGAGTTCCTTCCACAGTTGAGTGTGGAGATAAAAATATGGTCTTCGGCCGACGCCTTGGCATAGAAGCGCTTGGCGATTTCGGCGTTACATTACCAATAAGGCCAGGCAGTTTAGATGAGTTCTTGTTCGTATTCGGGTATACGATTCCACTATTTTCCGCCATTCAAGTTGCGCGATTGAAGTATTCTCGGGGCGGCCGAATTGTATCTCAGTGAAAGGACGATAGGGCAAAATGAGCGCAGCACCCGATTTAGAGAAAGATTTTCTCACGCCTGGCTTTACGCAGAGCAAGGCCCCGGGTCCGATTGGCGGACCGGGTGCTTGGCTTGGACCGGATATGACGAGCCGGCCGGAAGAATGGATCTATACGCTCTCCGATAGCGATATCGGTGAGCTGAACGATGCCATGCGTCGGACGCGCGGAAAGGCGTTCGGCGACATTGACAAGGCTGCGTTCGAGCTACCGTCGCTCGGTTCGGTCCTATCGGAAATCAAACACGAACTCTTGGAGGGGAAGGGCTTCGTTCTAATCCGAGGCGTGCCGGTGGGAGGCTATACCTTGGAGGAGTCGGCCCGCGTCTATTGGGGGATCGGCATGCATCTCGGCACAGCGAGATCGCAGAATGCAAAGGGCCACCTGCTCGGTCACGTCTGTAATCTCGGTGATCACCTTGATCCGTTCGGCAATCCCGCGAAGGCGCGTATCTACCAGACCCGCGACCGGCAGCTGTTTCATACGGATTCAACCGATTTCGTCGGATTACTCTGTCTGCAGAAGTCAAAGTCAGGGGGAGAGAGCAGCATCTCCAGTTCCGTCGCGATCCATGACGAGATTTACAGGCGGGATCAAACCTTGTGGGCGGAGCTGTACTCGCCATTTTGGCGCGATCGCCGGGGAGAAGTGCCGCCCGGCAAGGTAGACTATTATCCCATGGCCGTTTTCCATTATCACGCGGGGAAACTCTCGACGATTTATTCGCGAGACTATATCGAGTCCTGCCTTCGGTTTTCCGAACTGCCGCCGCATTCGGAGACACAAAAGGCGGCTCTCGACTTGTTTGATCAGCTCTCTGAAAGTCCTGAATTTCGACTCGATATGGCGTTCGAGCCCGGCGACATTCAGTTTCTGCACAATCACCAAATTCTCCACGCCCGTGCCGGATTTGAAGATTGGCCGGAGGTGGACCGTCGCCGACATTTGTTGCGTTTGTGGCTGTGTCCGGAGAACGGTCGCCCGCTACCCGACAGCATGATTGAACGCTATCTAACGATCGAAATTGGCGACCGGGGCGGTATCATCGGCGGTAGCACGGCATTGAATGTGCCACTCGAACCGGTTTGATCGTAAACGGCTAAACCGGCGATGCCGATCAACCCTGACTGCGTTCCATGGCACACCACGCGAGTGTTTCACCGGCGTGGAACGGGACCACACTCAGGTCGTTACCGGTCACAATCTTGGGCACAGTAAGCGCCTCGCGTCGCAGGGTAATGCTACCTTCGTTTAGCGGCAGCCCGTAGAAATTTGGTCCGAATTCCGACGCAAACCCTTCGAGGCGGTCGAGCGCATTCTCTTCATCGAAGGTGAGCGCGTAGCTTTCCAGAGCCACGGGCGCGCAAAAAATGCCCGCGCAACCGCAGGCGCTTTCCTTGTCATGTCGCGGATGGGGCGCTGAGTCAGTTCCGAGAAAGAATTTTGGATTACCGGATGTCGCCGCTTCGCGCAGCGCGGCGCGATGATGCGTGCGCTTGGCCACAGGAAGGCAATATGCGTGTGGTCGTAAGCCACCCTCGAACAGCGCGTTCCGGTCTATACGCAAATGGTGCGGCGTTATTGTCGCGGCGACGCTCGGGCCGGCGGCCTGAATAAATTGGACGGAATCTGCTGTTGTGATGTGCTCAAGCACCACTTTCAGCTCGGGAAAGTCACCGAGCAGTGGAGCCAGGACGGTCTCCAAGAATACCGCCTCCCGGTCGAAGATGTCGATATCGGACGATGCGACTTCACCATGAATCAACAAAGGCATGCCCGTCTTTTGCATGCGTTCGAGCACGGGATAGATATTTCGCACGTCCGTCACGCCGAATGCTGAGTTGGTGGTTGCTCCGGCCGGGTAAAGCTTGCACGCGGTAAATACGCCGCGCGTGTGCCCTGTCTCGACTTCGTCAGGGCCGATCTCGTCGGTGAGATAGGCCGTCATCAAGGGGGTGAAACGGTGCCCCGTCGGAAGCACGTCGAGAATACGATCTCGATACGCTTCCGCCGCGGCGATGGTTGTCACTGGCGGTACCAGATTGGGCATGATGATGGCTCGCGCGAATTGCCGGGCTGAATAGTTTGCGATCAGCGCCATCATATCATCGTCACGTAGATGAAGATGCCAGTCGTCCGGCTCCCGAATGGTAACCTGGTTCGCTTCGGGTGTTGGCATTGATCGGCTCCTACTAGATCGCATCAGGGCGGCGGGACAACGTAACGCCGTCGTCACTATGTCAACGGCCTACAACATTCTGACGCTTTATGTCTAACCGGAATGCGTATAGCCGGCAGGAAGAGTACGATCGTGAAGTGTCGAGCGCGGCGGAGCAGACCGTAGCCTGTTAAAGAACCGCGAAAGCGTGGATCTGAGCCATGATCGCCTTGTCGTCAAGTGGCGTGGAGTCGTAGAGGCCTGAT
>DJKK01000028.1 GCA_002434595.1 Alphaproteobacteria bacterium UBA6544
TTCAAGACGGATGAGATCCACCACACGCCTATTGTTAGCGAAGTGGTGAATATATAAATAACACAAATATTTATTTCAATTTCTTTAGTTTTTATTTACTTTCTATGCTGTTTTAAATAATCAAAGTCGCGGACGCTATAGGTCTTGGCCCGCGTATTGTATAGGATGGCCGTATGATTGAGCTAATCAAACGCCTTATGGTGCGGCCAGGCGTTACCACCGAGTTGATGGTGGCCACACTATTCACGAATTTGCTTGCTTTGGCCTCGCCGTTATTCGTGATACAGGTCTTGAATCGTTACGTAACCTTTGGCGTTGACGCGACGTTGCGGACTCTGGTGTTTGGCGTTTTGATAGCAATTGCGCTCGAATTCGGGTTTCGCGAAATTCGGATGCGGCTTGCTCAAGGGCTGGCCATCAAACCAGATGAAGCGCTTGCTCTGGCGGTTTTCGGCACGATTACGTCGGCCAAGTCGGCAGCGCTCGATCAAGTGTCGCCCGGAAATCGGCGGCAAGCGATCTCCGGCATCGATGCCATTCAGCAGGCATATAACGGTCCCAACATCGGCACGGTTGTCGATGTACCCTTTGCGCTGCTTTTTCTCGGGGCGCTTTACTTCCTGAGCCCTGTTTTGGCACTGATAGCGAGTGTTTTTGTGATCCTCATGCTGCTTCTCGGCATGATTGCGATGTATACGAACCGTAAGCCCGCAGCAGAAATGCAGCAGGCCGCCGCCCGCGGGAATATGTTGATCGGCTCCGCTATAGATGCGGCGGACACTGTACGGGCCTTCAATGCGGGGAATTTTCTTCGCCAGGCCTGGCAAAATCACATCCGGCATGCACACGACCTATTCCATAAAGTGTCGACGAGCCGGGGTATGATGCAGTCTCTCAACCAGACCTTTGTCGCGCTGACGACGGTTTGCATCATAGGCGTTGGCTCGACTTACGTAGTGGCCGCGGAACTGGATACTGGCGCGCTTATCGGTTCGAATATTCTGGCGGCGCGGGCGCTTATGACTGTCTCGCGCTATGCATTCCTCGGAGAAGCCTTCGCGAAGGCGCGTCAGGCGATGGGAATGGCGCAGCAGATCGGACGCCTCCCGTCGGAAGCGAGCGAGGGGGTGGCGCTTGCCGGCTATGAAGGGCGTGTGTCGTTACAGGATTTGGCATTCGCGTATCCCCACAACCAGACGCCGATCTTCGAATCTCTTAAGGTTGATCTCGAACCGGGAGCGGTCCTCATTGTATCAGGCGGCAACGGAACAGGAAAAACAACTCTGTCTCGCCTGGTTGTTGGCCTGATCGAGCCCACCCGGGGGCGCATTCTGGTGGACGGCCTCGAATTGCAGCAGGTGGCGCCGGAATGGTGGCGGATGCAAGTCTCTTATCTTCCACAAGAACCCATGTTTCTGAATGCGACAATCTTGGAGAACCTTAAAGTAGCGAACCCCCAGGCGGACGACGCTGCTGTCAACGCCGCCATCAGTGCGGTTGGATTGCGGCGCTATATCAGCGAGACGAAAGATGGGTTTGAAGCCATTGTCGAAAAGAACGGCGCAGACCTCGCTCTTGGAATTCGCCGGCGGCTAGCGCTTGCAAGGGCGCTGGTTACCAACGGAAACCTTGTGATTCTGGACGAACCTACGGGGGGGCTTGATGCAGAGGGGTGTCAGGCAGTCTACCAAGTGATGAATCAGCTTTCCTCGGAAGGCAAGACGATTATCGCTTGTTCACACGACCCGAAAATCGTCAATGCGGCACGGTTTGTCCTCGATCTAAACCACAAGCCGGTGCCGCGGCTAATCAACCGAGAGGCATCGACGCAAGGCGACACGCCGCAAGCGGCGGCGCAAGAGAGCCCAGAATGAACATGGAGCAAGGAAACATGGTCGACCCGGACGACGGTATCCGTCGTTCGACACACATATTTTTCTTTTTATGCGTCGGGGTTTGTCTCGGTTTTGGGGTTTGGGCGTGGTTTGGGGAGCTTGATATCGTTTCGGTCGCCACAGGAGAAGCGAAACCTGCGAGTCAGGTCAAAGAGGTACAGCATCTCGAAGGTGGAATCATTGCAGCCATTCTGGTCCGTGAAGGGGGAAGGGTCGAGGCGGGTCAACCACTTATCGAACTTGAAACCACGCGTAGCGGAGCGGATCTCTTTGAATTGCAGGTTCGGTTGGCGAACCTCGCGATCGAATCGGTCCGACACCGTGCCGAGGCCAACGGAGACCGTACGCTTGAAATTCCAGAGGCTTTTGCCGATCGGCATTCAGAATCTGTCGACCGATCCCGGAATTTGTTTGAGACGCGCCGCAAACGCTACGACACAGAAATTTCCAGCCAGAAGCAGTTGATCACGCAGCGCCGCCAGGAGGTGCGTGAGATCAAGGCACGTCTCCAGAATACGCGCAAGAGTCTGAAACTTCTCAATGAACAGATTTCGATCAGCGAGGAGTTGCTGAAGGATCAATTGACCAATCGATACAATCACATA
>DJKK01000088.1 GCA_002434595.1 Alphaproteobacteria bacterium UBA6544
TCGAGGCCACGATATAGTTGCCAACCCTGGTCAATCCGTCAACGCGCTGCAGCAATGCCGGCACCATGCCCGCGCGCCATGGGCCACAAGATAGGTTGAGAGAAGGCTCGTCCCTTCCGGTCAACGTGTCGTCATGGCATGGCTCCATATTGGATTTTTATACTTAGAACAAAACCAGAATTTCTCAGCGGCTGACTTCGCGGCTCACCAGCCTATGGTTATCTCTAACGAACAACACGGAAAGCGCCGCTATGCTGAAATTGCCCGAAAAAATCACCGTCGTCGAAGTCGGACCCCGCGACGGGCTCCAGAGCTTTCCGAGTTGGGTCGACACCGACACTAAAGTACGCATGATCGATCGTCTTTCCGAAGCGGGTTATCCAGTCATCGAAGTTACCAACTTCGCCCACCCGAAAGTTATCCCCAACCTGAAGGATTCCGAGGAAGTGATGGAACGTATCTCGCGCCGTCTCGGAACGATCTATCGGGCGCTCGTCCCGAATGCCCGCGGTGCAGAACGTGCCGCCAAGACCGACTGCGATGAGATGTTAGGGCTTATTACCGTCTCCAAGACCTATCTCGCAAAAAATCAAAACATGACGCGGGACGAAGCCATTGGCCAAGGTGTGAAAGCGTTCGAGATTGCGGAGAAAGCAGGTTCCCGCTTCGTGATGGCCCTCGGCATGGCTTTCTGGTGCCCCTATGAGGGACGCGTCGATGAAGCGGAATCACTCGACGTCGCGCAACGCTACTACGACGCCGGCATCCGTCGGTTCTATTTTGCCGGATCCGTCGGCATGGAGGACCCTCGTCACGTCAACTCACTGTTCCGGCAGGCGACAGAGCGCTTCAGCGACGCGGAATTCGGCTGGCACGTCCACAACCTGTCGGGAATGGGCCCCGCCAATATCCTGGCGGCCCTGGATGGCGGCGCAACCTCTATTGAAGGCGCTATTTGCGGCCTCGGCGGTGGGATCGTGATGCCGACAACAATGGGCTCCGTGGGGAACTTCCCGAGTGAGGACATCGTCCACATGTTGAACGAGATGGGTATCGATACGGGTATCGATACGCGCGCCGCCATGGAGGCGTCGAAAGATATCGCGAACATGATCGAGGTCACCCCACGCAGCCATATCACCAATTGCGGAACCCGAGCCGACGTTCAGGAAATGGGCCGCAAGAATCCGCGCGCCCACCCTGTCTAGAGGCTAATCTCTCGCCTTCGCAACGCCATCGATCAGGACAAACGCGATAAAACAGCTCTCCGTGCCGCGGTTCAACCACGCGTGATCGGCACCGCGCTGGACCACCATGTCGCCGGCCTTCAAATGGACTTCGCTGTCATCGATGAGCATGTCGATCTCTCCCTGTAAGACGACCGCGTAATCGACACTGTCGGTACGGTGCATAAAGGGATGCCGCCCGCCTTTCTCTACCGGCCGGGTAGCCGAGCGACATCACCTCAATCCGAGCTCATCGACGTCACGCAAACCATGTGAACCGCAATTAAGGTATAGCGTCCTCAGCGTTGCTTCGCCGCACCCGACGCCGTAAGCGCAATCACCTCGTCCGCTGTGAATCCCCAATCCGCGAGCGCTTCCTCTGTGTGCTGGCCGGCAAAGGCCGACCCGAATTTCGTCTTGCTCTCCGTGCGCGAGAACTTCGGTGCTGGCCCTGGTTGTGGATAGCCATCGACCTCGATGAAAGTGTTTCGCGCCACGTTGTGATGATGCTTGATTGCTTCGGAAGGCCGTAGCACCGGCGCGTAGCAGATTTCCTTTTGCTCCATAAGCTCGGTCCATTCCTCACGCGTCTTAGTCTTGAAGATCGCAGCGAGTCTCTCAGTCATAACCGGCCAATAGTTCCGGTCGGTCTGCTCCGGCAGGTTGGCCTGTTCGAGCCCAACCGTCTTCAGCATTTCGGCGTAGAATTGCGGTTCGTTGGATCCGATGCAAATGTGCTCCCCGTCGCTCGTCTCATAGACGTTGTAGTGGTGGCAGCCACCATCGAGCCGGTTCGCTTCGCGTTCCTCCACATAGCGGCCATCGGCTAGCATACCGTAGACGGCTGTCATGAGGGACGCCGCGCCCTCAACCATGGAACAGTCGACGACCTGCCCTTCGCCGGATTTTTGCGCCTCGATATAGGCAGCAAGCGCACCCATTGCCATGTAAAGCGCACCGCCGCCGAAATCACCGACGAGGTTAAGCGGTGGGACCGGTTTATCCTTGCCGCCGATGGCATAAAGCGCACCGGTCAGCGCTATGTAGTTGATGTCGTGGCCAGGTGTCTTGGCAATCGGACCATTTTGTCCCCAACCCGTCATGCGCCCGTAGACGATTTTCTTGTTGCGCGCGAACACCACATCTGGCCCGAGGCCGAGGCGCTCCATCACGTCAGGACGAAACCCCTCGATCAAGATATCGGCGCGCTCGCAAAGTTTCAGCGCCGCCTCAATACCATCCGGATTTTTCAGATCTAATGCCAAATTTTTCCGTCCACGGAGCAGTGAGTTGTACTTCGGGTCATACAGATCGTTGCCAACATTCATGGCCCGATCGACGCGAATGACTTCCGCACCCATATCGGCCAGAAGCATACAGCAAAATGGTCCGGGCCCAATTCCCGCGAACTCGACAACTTTCACACCCGATAACGCACCCATGGCGAACCTCCTTCAATTCTTGTGAGAAAGGAGATAACGCAGGATTATGGTTAGGCGAGCGAATGACAGAGCACAAATTATGTGTCAGGCGTCCGCCAGCA